>JARIAV010000012.1 GCA_029257685.1 Butyricicoccus sp. | reverse complement strand
CTGCGCCGCATGAAATCCTTTGGATTCCCGCCGAACTCCCGCTTGAATGCCTTGAGGAAATTCGAGTAATCATTGAAGCCGCACTTCATGCAGGCATCCATGACCGGTGTGCCTTCGCGAAGCATATTGCGCGCAACGGTGACACGTTTCTTGATGATGAACTGATAGAGTGTCATCCCCGTATAGGCTTTGAACTGGTGTGCCAAATAGGATTTGCTGATATAAAAGGTCTCTGCGACACGATCGAGGGCGAGATTTTCTGCCAGATTTTCGTTGATATAGGCGACGATCTCGTTGATCTTCTCATTCTCTGTGACGTCGCTGCGGATCTCCTCCGAGGTCGCGAAGTATGCGCGGTTGAGGTAGACCAAAAATTCAATGAGATACACATAGGATAAGGTCGTGCCGCCAAATGCCGTTTCATCGCGCGTGCGGAGCATCTTCTGACAGATGGCGCGCAGATGGGTGAGCACGTCGCTGTCCGGTCGGATGAGCTTATACTTTTTCTGGCTGGCATCGGTAAAGCAGGCGGCAAGATCCGCGCCGAACATCAGGATATATTCGAGAAAGGACGGCTGCACCCAAATGATGAATCGTTCGTATGGTTTTCCCGGCTGTACGATCGCTTTATGAATATCTCGGTTATCTGTGAGCAAAATATCTCCGGGGCGCAGCTGATAGGTACGGCCCTCGATCACATAGGATACATCGCCGGATAACAGGAAAAACACCTCATAGAACTCGTGCTCATGGAAATCCAGCTGAGGCGGCACCGCATTATAATAATGATAACATTCAAAGTCGGGACGCTCCATCGTCTGGCGAAGCGTAAAAACATCATTGTGCATTTTTGCCAATTCCACACCTTCTTTCTTGTGCATAATTATATTATATCGCAAGTTACACCAGATTTCAAGCAAGATACACCGCGAAAACAGGGAAAAAACGCAGTATACTGAGACCATAGAAACGGAATCCCCCGTTCCGAAACACTGCACATTTTATGATTGGGAGGTTGAACCGAATGCAGAGCTTTATTCAGGAAGATTTTCTTCTCACCAGCGAACCTGCACGCATACTGTACCACGATTATGCGAAAAAAATGCCGATCTTTGATTACCATTGCCATCTCAGCCCCAAGGAGATCTATGAAAACAAACAGTTTTCCGATATCGGTGAGGCTTGGCTCGCAGGCGACCACTACAAGTGGCGCGTCATGCGTGCAAACGGTGTGCCCGAAGAATATGTGACCGGCAATGCATCGTTCCGTGAAAAATTCGATCGTTTTGCACAGGTCATGCCCACCCTGATCGGCAATCCGATCTACCATTGGTCGCATCTGGAGCTCAAGCGTTATTTTGGCATCGATACCCTGCTCAATGCCCAAAGCGCAGACGAGATCTGGACAGCTGCCAACCAGAAGCTGCAAAGCCCTGCGGGTGCGGCACGCGCCCTCATCACAGAAAGCAATGTCCGCGCACTGTGTACCACCGATGACCCGATCGATGATCTCCAGTATCACAAGCTGCTCGCGCAGGACAGCACATTCTCCACCAAGGTACTGCCTACCTTCCGTCCCGACCGCATCCTGCATGTAGACAAGCCCGATTATCCTGCATACCTCAAGCAGCTCGGGGACGTGACCGGTATCCAGATCCAGACCCTTGCGGATATCCAGCAGGCACTGGAACAGCGCGTTGCATACTTCGCAGAATGTGGCTGCCGTCTGTCCGACCACTCTTTCGGCTCTCCGGACTTCACCATTTGGGACGAGGGCGCCGCAGAGGAAGCGATGCGCAAGGCGATCGCAGGCGAAAGCATGCTCGACTATGAAATCGCTGCTTACCAGTCTTTCTTCATGGACTTCCTCGGCGGTCTCTACACCAAGCACGGCTTCACCATGCAGCTGCACATGGGCGCGATCCGCAACCTGAACACCCAGCGTTTCCGTGCGCTCGGTGCGGATATCGGCTGCGACTCCATCGGCGATCCCATTCCAGCCGCGTCTCTTGCCGCCCTGCTCGACCGCATGGCTGTGCGCGACGCACTGCCGCGCACCATCCTGTACACGCTCAATGCAGTGGACAACGATAAGCTGGCTGCTGCTGCCGGCTGCTTCCAGGACGCGAGCACCGCAGGCAAGATCCAGTTCGGTTCTGCATGGTGGTTCAATGACCACTACGACGGCATGACCGCACAGCTCAAGTCCCTTGCAAGCATCGGGGTACTGAGCCGCTTCGTCGGCATGCTCACTGACAGCCGCTCTTTCCTGTCCTATCCGCGCCATGAGTATTTCCGCCGCATCCTGTGTGATGTCATTGGCAGCTGGATCGATAAGGGGATGGCACCTGCCGATTATGACACCATCGGCGCGATCGTAGAGGACATCTGTTTCAACAACGTTTGGAACTATATTGGTTTAGATTGATTTTAGGAGGACATTCGATATGAAACTTTCTTTCCGTTGGTACGGTGCAGACGATCCGATCTCTCTGCAGTATATCTCTCAGATCCCAGGGATGCGCTCCATCGTGACCGCTGTGTATGACGTAAAGCCGGGCGAAGTCTGGCCGGAGGAAAGCCTGCGCCAGCTCAAGGAGCAGTGCGAGGCAAACGGTCTGGTATTCGATGTCGTGGAATCCATTCCGGTTTCCGAGGACATCAAGCTGGGCACCGAAAAGCGCGATGCGCACATCGAGGCATACTGTGAAAACATCCGCCGCTGCGCAAAGTATGGCGTCAAGTGCGTGACCTACAACTTCATGCCGGTATTCGACTGGACCCGCACCCAGCTGGACAAGCAGGCAGCGGACGGCTCCACCAGCCTTGTCATGTACTGGGAGCAGATGCGCGGTCTCGATCCGCTCAAGGACGACATCCATCTGCCAGGCTGGGACTCCAGCTACTCGCAGGAGGAAGTCCGCGACCTCATCCGTGCATATGGTGAGCTGGGCGAGGAAGGCCTGTGGAAGAACATCGAATACTTCCTCAAGAAGGTCATTCCGGTCGCAGAATCCTGCGATGTGACCATGGCACTGCATCCGGACGATCCGCCATACCCGATCTTCGGTCTGCCCCGCGTCATCACCTGTGAGGCGAACCTCGATCGCTATCTGTCGATCGTTGATTCCCCTGCCAACAGCCTGTGCCTGTGCACCGGTTCTCTGGGCTGTGCAAAGTCCAATGATATTCCGGCAATGGTACGCAAGTATTCCAAGATGGGACGCATCGGCTTCATGCACATGCGCAATGTAAAGATCATGGACGACGGATCTTTCGAGGAGCGTGCACATCTCTCCGACTGCGGCAGTCTGGATATGTTCGAGATCGTTCGCGCACTGGTCGAGACCGGCTTTGACGGCTATGTACGTCCGGACCACGGCCGTATGATCTGGGGCGAGACCGGCAAGCCGGGCTACGGCCTCTATGACCGCGCACTGGGCGCGACCTATCTCAACGGCCTGTTCGAGGCATGCGAGAAGATGACAAACAAGTAAGCAATTTTCAAAAAAAATCATTTAGGAGGAACCCATGATGAAAAAGAATGTACTGAGCACAGATCTGACTGGTAAGGTTTGCGTTGTAACTGGTGCAGGCGGCGCGATCGGCGGCATGTTTGCACAGGCAATGGCACGCGCTGGCGCAAAGGTTGCCCTGCTCGACCTCAACGAAGAGGGCGCACAGGCAATGGCAAACGAGATCACCGCTGAGGGCGGCGTTGCCAAGGCATACAAGGCAAATGTACTCGAAAAGGAAAGCCTGGAAGCAGTACACGCACAGGTCCTGAAGGATCTCGGCCCCTGTGATATCCTCATCAACGGTGCAGGCGGCAACAATCCGCGTGCAACCACGGACAATGAGTACCATCACGAAGCCAAGGATATCAAGGACTGCAAGACATTCTTCGATCTCGATGCATCCGGTGTCGAGTTCGTGTTCGCGCTCAACTGGATGGGCACCCTGCTGCCGTGTCAGGTATTTGCAGCGGATATGCTGGATCGTGACGGCAACATTCTGAACATCTCCTCCATGAACGCATATACGCCTCTGACCAAGATCCCGGCATACTCGGGCGCAAAGGCTGCCATCACCAACTTTACCCAGTGGCTCGCAACCCACTTTGCAAAGTCCGGCATCCGCGTCAATGCGATCGCTCCCGGCTTCTTCGTCGGCAACCAGAACCGCCGCCTGCTGTTCCATGAGGACGGCACCCCGACCCCGCGTACCGCAAAGATCCTTGCAGGTACCCCAATGGGCCGCTTCGGTGAGCTGGAAGAGCTGGTTGGCTCTGTCCTGTTCCTCGTAGACAATCAGGCTGCAAGCTTCATTACCGGCGTTTGCCTGCCGATCGACGGCGGCTACGCAGCATACTCCGGCGTATAAGTTCGTTTTTTCAAAGAGGTAACCAAAAAGAGGGACAGTTTATGAAAAAAAGCTTTCGCTTGCTTGCACTGACCTTGACCTCGGTACTGACACTCGGCGCTCTCGCCGGGTGCAGTACCTCTTCTGCGTCAGAGCATAAGCAAATCATTCGTATTGGACATAACCAATCTACCAATCACCCAACCCATCTGGGTCTTATGGCATTTGAGTCATTCATTGAAAGTGAGCTGGGCGATAAGTACAATGTAGAGGTCTATCCAAGTGAACTGCTTGGTTCCCAAAATGAGATGGTTCAGCTGACACAGACCGGCGCGATCAACTTCTGTGTTGCCAGCAACTCTCTCTTAGAGACATTCAGCTCGAATTATACTTTGTTCAATCTGCCCTATCTATTTTCCAGCAGTGAAGCGTACCATGCAACCATGGATGACTCCATGATCACCGACCCCATTTTCAAATCCACCCAGAAGGCCGGCTTTGAAGCGGTCACCTGGCTCGATGCTGGTACGCGCAATTTCTATACCGTCAATAAACCCATCAATTCCCCAGCCGATCTCAAGGGACTCAAGATCCGTGTACAGCAGTCCCCCACCAATGTCGAAATGATGCGTCTGCTCGGTGGCGCTGCAACACCGATGGGATTCGGCGAGGTCTACACCGCGCTGCAATCCAAGATCATCGACGGTGCGGAAAACAACGAGATGGCACTGACCGATAACGGTCATGGGGATGTCTGCAAATTTTACTCCTATGATATGCATCAGATGATCCCGGATATCCTCATCGGCAATGTCGCTTTTCTGGACGGACTTTCTCCGGAAGAACGCGAGGTCTTTGAGGAGGGCTTTGTGCTGCTCAACAAGGTGCAGCGTGAAGAATGGGTCACCGCAGTTGAAAAGGCAAAAGACCGCGCTGAAAACGAGCAGGGTGTACAGTTCCTGTATCCCGATCCTGTTGCATTCCAGAAGGCCTGCGAGCCGCTGCATCAGTCCATGCTCAATGCACAGCCTGAGCTGAAGCCGATCTATGACGCGATCCAGAGATACAATACGCTGTTTCTGGACGCAGAATCATAAGGAGGGCATCTCGGTATGAAAACATTACGAAAGATACTCGACCAGCTGCTGCATATCCTTGCCGGTGTCAGCTTCCTTGCAATGGTCGTACTGACCTGCTGGCAGGTCATCGCGCGTTATCTGCTGAAAAACCCGTCCACCTGGTCGGAAGAATTGGTTTCCTATCTCTTTGCATGGGCAAGCCTGTTCGGTGCTTCTCTGGTCACCGGCGAACGCGGACATATGAATATCCCGATCCTCGTCGAACGCATGAAGCCCAATGTACAAAAGCTACTCAATATCTTTGCAGAACTCGTTGCGTTCGCATTCTCTGCGATCATTCTGGTATACGGCGGTGTTCAGATCTCCCAGCTTGCAATGGGTCAGATGACCTCCTCTCTGGGTGTGGCTGTGGGCGTGTTCTATGTGGCTCTGCCGGTCTGCGGCATCCTCAATATGATCTATACCATCCTGAATATCATCGATATCTGTAAAACAGAACAGACAGAAAAGGAGGCGGTGTAACCAATGGCTATGCAATCTCTGTTCATCATCGTCGGCGTACTTGCGCTGCTGCTGGTCGTTGGCGTGCCGATCTCCTATTCGATCGGTATCTCTTCCCTCATCGCCATCCTGCAAACCGTTCCGCTCGATGTCTCCGTGATCACGGGTGCACAGCGCATCTTCGTGGGCATGAGCAAGTTCAGCCTGACCGCGATCCCCTTCTTCATTCTGGCTGGAAACCTGATGAATCAGGGTGGTATCGCAAAGCGTCTCGTGGATTTCGTTATGGCTCTGCTGGGTAAGCTCCCCGGTGCGCTGCTCGTGACCAACGTTGGCGCAAATGCGCTGTTCGGTGCGATCTCCGGCTCGGCATCGGCTGCCGCTGCCGCAGTTGGCAGCATGGTCGAGCAGGGCGAAGAGGAGCTCGGCTATGACAAGGCACTCTGTGCCGCGACCAATGGCGCATCTGCGCCCTCCGGTCTGCTCATTCCGCCATCGAACGCACTCATCACCTACTCGCTGGCAGCTGGCGGCACCTCGGTCGCTGCCCTGTTCCTTGCCGGTTATGTCCCCGGTCTCATCTGGGCCCTGTGCTGTATCGCCGTTGCCGTTGTGATCGCAAAGAAAAAGGGCTATACCGGTATGCCGGGTAAGTTCGACTGGAAGAACCTCGGCATGGCGACCCTGCGCGCACTGCCTTCCCTGTCACTGATCGTTGTCGTCATCGGCGGCATCGTCAAGGGTATCTTTACTGCAACAGAAGGCTCCGCGATCGCAGTCGTTTACGCGCTGATCCTCGGGATCTGCTACCGCAACATCACCCTGAAATCCTTCTGGAAGATCGTTGTGGACAGTGCCAAGATGAGCGGCATGGTCGTATTCCTGATCGGTGTTTCCAACATTCTCGGCTGGGTGATGGCATTCACCCAGATCCCACAGGCGATCTCGGCTGCTCTGCTCGGCGTAACAGAGAACCCGATCATTCTGCTGCTCATCATGAACGTGATCCTGCTCATCGCAGGTACTTTCATGGATGTTACACCGGCGATCCTGATCTTCACCCCTCTGTTCCTTCCGGTCGTGCAGTCCTTCGGGATGCATCCGGTGCAGTTCGGTCTGATCCTCGTATATAACCTGTGTATCGGCAACATCACCCCACCGGTCGGCAACACGTTGTTCGTTGCCATCAAGGTCGGGCGCACCTCGCTTTCCAAGGTCATGCCCTATATGCTCTGGTACTATGCGGCGATCCTCTTTGGTCTGCTGCTTGTCACCTATGTGCCATTCATCAGCCTTGGACTGCCAATGGCTGCCGGATTGATCTAAAAAGAACGCGATTCCATGCAAAAAATCCCAGTCTGTGCATTTCGCACGGACTGGGATTTTTGATATCCTGCTGTTTCTTATGCAGGATCTTTTTCTTTTTTTGTGTAGTTGGCGACTGCGATGCCTGCACTGACCAAAAGGAGTGCACACCAGCTCTGCGCATTCCAGTTTTTCTCTGCAAGGAAAATAGCAGACAGGATCGCGCCGAACACCGGGATCAGAAATCCATACAGTGTGACCTGTCCCACCGGAAACTTTTTGAGCAGTGCTGTCCAGATGGTGAACGCCGCGGAAGACAGGATGATGAGGTAAAGCATCAAAAGACCGCCCTGCACGGTGATGGTCCCGACCGATCCCCCGCCGACATATCCAAGGGCCAGCAGGAACAGACCGCCGAAGGTCAGCTGCCAGCCGGTCAGGATGACCGGATCCTGTCCGGGAGACATCACGCGCGACACGAGTGCACCCATACCGGCGGAGGCCGCAGACAGTAGCACCAAGCCGTCGCCCATCAGAGAAAAGCTGCCAAAGTCGCCGCCCAGCTGTAACATCACCACGCCGGAAAATCCCATCAGACAGCCGATGGACTTTGGCACGGTGAGCTTGTCATTGGATAAGAAGATATGAGCAAACAGGATGGCAAAAAAAGTCTGGGTACCGGAAAGCAGAGAGCCCTTGGTGCCCGTCGTATGAGAAAGCCCGATGTAATAGCATACATACTGGATCATACTCTGGAACAGGCAGATCGACAGGATCGCCTTGATATTGCCGCGATTGGGCAGGATCTTCCGTCTGCCCAGAAGCAGCGCGATGCCCAATGTGAGCAGTCCAGCCAGTGCAAAACGCCAGCCTGCAAATACGAGCTGCGAAAAGGAATTTCCTCCAATACCGAACAGCTGATAGCCGACCTTGATGCAGGGCGCAGCACTGCCCCAGAGCGCGGTCGTCAGGATCGCTGGCAAAACCAGCGTAAATAATTTATTCTTTTGCAAGATCGTTCCCCCTTGATCGATGGGTCGTGCATGGGATCTATGCACAGACCCTATTTTTTGCGCTGGGAACTATGATATCATAAAATGAGTCTTTTGTAAATCTTTTTGCACCTATGGCACATAAATAAACACCATTTTCTGTAATTTCACCCGAATTTTCCGTATTGCTTCCCCAAAAATTGATGAACTTTGCCCGCATGGGCACTTCAGGTGAAAAGCCATCCTCTCGCCTTTCTTCTGCCGGTCTGAAAATGCGGCTGCCCGAAAGTGCCGCCCCTGTCCTGCCATAAAATCCTGCCTGCATCTGCATTATTTTCTTTCTCTCTGCGGCTTTTGGCGTTATACTAGGATAGAGAGAATAGAAAGGTCGTGATCTGTTGGAAACGAACGGACATCCATTCAGGCAGCTGTTCCTATCGACATTGAAGCTCAGTGCCTGTACTTTTGGCGGCGGCTATGTCATCGTGCCGCTCATGCGCAAGCGCTTTGTCGATGAGCTTCACTGGATCGAAGAACAGGAAATGCTCGATTTCATCGCCATTGCGCAGTCCTCACCGGGGGCGATCGCTGTCAACGCCTCCATCCTTGTCGGCTATCACGTTGCCGGCTTTGCAGGTGCTATGCTGACCGTGCTCGGCACGGTGCTGCCCCCGCTCGTCATCATCTCTGTCATCTCCCTGTTTTATCAGGCATTCCGACAAAATGCCATCGTGAACCTCGTCATGGCTGGCATGCTCTGCGGCGTTGCCGCCGTCATCTTCGATGTCGTCCTCAACATGGCAAAAACCATCGTACAGCAAAAGCGGTTCCTTCCGCTCGCCGTCCTCATCGGGGCTTTTGTCGCCACACGCTTCCTGCATGTCAACATCATCGTCATCATCCTGATCTGCGGTGTGATCGGTGCGTTGGATACGCTGCATGCGGAAAAACTGCGAAAGGCAGGGGATGAAAAATGATCTATTTACAGCTGTTCCTGAGCTTCTGCCAGATCGGATTATTCAGCATCGGCGGCGGCTATGCCGCGATGCCGCTCATTCAAAGTCAGGTCGTGGAGCTTCACGGCTGGCTGACCATGACACAGTTTGCCGATATCATGGCGATCGCGGAAATGACCCCTGGCCCCATCGCCATCAATGCCGCAACCTTTGTCGGCATCCAGACTGCCGGTCTCCCCGGAGCGATCGTCTCCACCTTGGGCTGTGTGTTCCCCTCCTGTGTCATCGTTATGACCCTCGCCTATATCTATTACCGCTTCCGTGGTCTCAGCATGGTGCAGGGCATCCTTGCCGGTCTGCGTCCTGCTGTGGTCGCCATGATCGCCTCTGCCGGTATCTCCCTCTTTATCATGGCGATCTATGGTCAGCACACACTGCCTGCGGATC
>JARIAV010000262.1 GCA_029257685.1 Butyricicoccus sp. | reverse complement strand
GCTGCTGCGCTTATCCAGTTCCACTCAGTATCCCAAAATACGTAATTACCATTTTTCCTGTAGCATCCATCCATTCCTCGGATTCCATCTCCAGGTGTAAAATCCCCAGCCTTTATTTCAAAGTTAGGTCCACCATCAGTAGCTATGTATGTCCTATTTAAGTATATTCCACCTTTTTGACCGTTTCCGTACCCTAATACACCTGTTACTGGGTCTCTCGTGATTGGCTTACCATTCGGTCCAATGTCTCCCTCTTTTGGATATATTGCTCCTGTGCTTCTACCTATGTTATTGTTAGGGTCAAACTGTGCCCAATACCCGTCATTACCATATTCAAAATCAGAAGGCTTCCACTGATGCCCCGGCTTTACGTCCGGCTTTGGCTTGTGTACATCTACTCGGTCTGTATACTTGAATAATCCATTGATGATTACACAGGTTTCCTCTCTCGTGGTGGAAGCTGAGGGCTTGAATGTTCCTGCGTTATCATTACCTGCAAGTAAACCCATACTATACGCTAACCGAATATCTCCCTGATACTCATTACTCGCTTTATTTAAGTCAGGGATTCTGCTTGCATCTACTAATGGCACGCTACTTGTATTCTCACCCAGCATCTGGGCTGTGGCTACAAGTATGTGTGCCATTTTTTCTCTCGGAATTGGCTTGTTTCCCTCACTCATCATGCTACTATCTACTAAACCTAGCTCATTCGCTTGGTTCATTACGCTCTGAGGCCAGCTAGATGTATCCGCTTTCTTTCCTGCGGTGTTGATGATAAGGCTCAATAGCTCTGCTGTGGTTATGTTCGCCTTTGGACGGAATGTTCCATCTTCATATCCCTTAATTCCACCCTTTGAAACCAATGTGGCAATATAACTCTCTGACCATTTATCTTGGATTTGAGAAGTATAATCAGAAAATTCCTGTATTGTGGCTGCTGATGCATAAGCAGGCTGAGCCAGAAGCATTGCAGCAATCACTGCTGGGGTCATGAGTCGTGTGATGGCTCTTTTTTTCATATCTTTTCTCCCTCCACTTTTTTTTGATGGTTTCTTTTAGTATATATCCAAATGATAAAAAAGTCTATATGTAAAATATACAAAAATATATAATATAAAATAAAAATAATATATATTATAAAAATAATTTATTAAAAAATAAAAATGATAAATAAGGTAAATAAATCCCTTATAAAACCGTGAGTTTTTTTGGTTTTATAAGGGATTTATTTATCTTATTTCAATATTAAAAATAAATAATAAAATAAATAAAAATAATAAAATAAATATAATTTCCATCGAAATCAATATATGTAGTATATTGATTTCGATGGAAGCGAGAGGGGATTCCAAAGGGGAGGGAAGGACTCCCCTTTGGCAATAATTGTGTATGCAACTATTAAACAGGCAAAGCAACTATTTTATTTATAGAAAGGCTGAAGAAGACCCGCCCTGCGGCGGAGACCATACATTCCCACCCTTGGGGCAAGAGGCAGAAACGATCCGATCTGCGAAAACCCCGCCCGTGGCGGAGGTCATACATTCACACCCTTTCGGCGGCACCATTGTAAACCGGATGGAAGGGAAGGGCGGGATTCATAAGGGCAAGGAAACCGTAAGGTGTCCAGCCCTTATGCCGCCGTCGCGCGGCCGCGACACGTTACTCTTTGCTTTGAAGCAAATCTTTTTAGCAGAAAGGAAACCCAAACGGACGTTCCAAACACACCGCAGTCTGTGCGAACATAGATTTCACCCGCCGTCGCTGGCGCGACACGTTTCCCTGCTTCTGGAAGCAAACCATTTAGCAGAAATGAAAATCCAATCGATTTCCTGTAAAGGAAAAAATTATCTGGATGGTTCTTTCTGGCTGGCAAGCCTGCATACAGTGAAACAGGTGATGCAAAATGGACGAACAAAACAAAAGACAGCAGGGCTACGAACAGGCGATCGGGTGCCTGACCCCACGCCTCATGGCACTGGCAGCAAAACTTTCCGCAGAACAACAAATGCAGGCAGAAGAATTGCGCCTGCGAGCCGGACAGCCTGTCAGATGGCTGGAAAATGGACAGGAACATGACATCCAAGGCGGCACTATTGGGGCAGAGTAACTGCGCGACACCCTTGCCCGCGCCAGCCGCTGGTCGGTACATACCTTCTATGAACCGCTCGCGCAGGGCTACCTCCCCCTTGTGGGTGGGCACCGTCTGGGCGTATGCGGTACAGTATCCTTTGCCGAGGGCAGGATACAGGGCATCCGCACCGTGTCCTCACTCAGCCTGCGCATTGCAAGAGAGCATCCAGATGTGGCGGCGGCTGTCCTGCCCAAGATCCGCGATGGCGCACAACAGGGGCAGGGCACACTGATCGTATCCCCACCGGCAGGCGGAAAGACGACCTTCCTGCGCGACTGTATCCGCCTGCTTTCACAGGACGGGATGCGCGTTGGGGTCGTGGATACACGCGGCGAGATCGCAGCCATGCGCGGCGGCGTACCGCAGTTCGATCTCGGCGGCCATACGGATATTCTGGACGGCTGCCCGAAATCACTTGGCGCACTCCAGCTCGTGCGCACGATGGCACCGCAGGTGCTCGCCCTCGATGAAGTGACCGATCCGAAGGATGTAGAAGCCATCTCCTATGCGGCAAACTGCGGCGTGGCTGTGCTTGCGACCATCCATGCGGCAGGGATACAGGAGCTGACACGCAAGCCCGTATTCCATGCCCTGTATGACTGCGGCGCATTTTCTCGATGCGTGACTCTGACACAGCTTCCACGCTCCTGTACCATACAGCCCTTGAGAGGAGGAAAAGACCCATGTTGAAGGCACTGGGCGCATTGCTCATCATCGGCGCGTGTACCACGCTCGGACTCGCGGCACGCACAAAACTGCGGCGGCAGATCACGTCGCTTTCTGCCATGCTCGATGCGATCGCATTTTTACGCGCGGAGATCGAGGGGCCGCACACACCCCTTCCGGAACTGATCGATGCCTTGGCACACAGCAAGGAACCCGACACGCGGCTGCTGTTTCGGGAGATGCGGCGGCGCATGGAGCAGCTGTCGGGAATGTCACTTGGCTATCATTGGAGCAGTACCGTGCGTGACCTTGCAGAAGAACTGTGCCTTGGCGAGGAGGCGGCGGCGATCCTGCGCGATGCGTCCTCGTTTCTGGGGCGGTACGATGCCGGACAGCAGCTGCAATGCCTTGCGTATACGGCAGAGCGGCTGGAACAATGCAGACAGCACGCATGTCAGGAATACCAAAAGCACGGGAATATCTATCGCACCTGCGGCATTGCGGCTGGGATCTTTCTTGTGCTGATACTGATATGACAGGAGGCAGGGTATGCAGGTCGATCTGATTTTCAAAATCGCGGCAATCGGAATCTTAGTGGCAGTCTTCAATCAGCTGCTCATCCGCTCCGGACGGGAGGAACAGGCGATGATGACCACACTCGCCGGATTGATCGTGGTCATGATGGTGCTGGTTCAGCAGATCAGCAATCTGTTCACACTGATGAAGTCGGTCTTTGGGTTTTAACGATGGGACAGCTTGGAATGTGGGTCGGGTCGGCACTGGCGGCGGCAGTGCTTGCGCTCGTACTCAAAAAGGAAAGTCCGGCACTTGCCTTCCTCATAGGGCTTGCCGGTGTGCTCTGTCTCCTGTGGGGGATGCTCGAGCCGTTGGGACAGCTCACACAGGCAGTCCGGCGCGTTTTATATGCACTGAGCAATGCGCAGACCATCTATATCCCCGTGATGAAGGCGGTAGGGATCGCGCTGGTCGTGCGCGTCGCAGGGGCGGTGTGTCAGGATGCCGGACAAACGGCACTGGCTGCACAGCTGGAGATCGCAGGGACAGTGGCGGCGATCATCGTCTGTTTGCCGCTGTTGGAACAGGTGCTGACCGTGGTTTCACGCATGATCGTATGAAGCGAAAGGCGGAACAGGATGATGAAAGGAAAAGGGATCGTAAAATGGCTTGTGGGCGTTCTGATGGGACTGCTGCTGCTGACCGGACAGGCGGCAGCAGCTCCGCTCGATACGGCACAGGAGCTGGCACGGTCACAGAGCCAAACCGTCACCGATTCCCTGACAGGGGAGGCGGCACGGTTTATGAAGGAGATCCCTCTTGATGGGGATCTGAGCGATGCGGCTCTGGCTTTGCTGGAGCAGACGGGCAGGCAGGGCGAGAGTGTCTGGCGCGCGGCACTGGGCAGCTTGGGGAAGCTGCTTGTGATCGCAGTCACCTGCGGACTGCTGCAAGGCGTACAGGCTGTCTCAGGCGGCTTGCCGGTCGTGACGCTGGCAGGGGCACTCGGCATGACAGGCGTGTTTTTTGGCGATCTGTTCGGTATGATGGCACTGTGCCGTAATACTTTGCATGAGGTATCCATGTTCTCCAAAGCCATGCTTCCCGTCATGGCTGGGGCAGTCTCTTTGACCGGCGCGCCAACCACGGCGACTGTTTTGCAGGGGGTCACATTGTTTTCCTTCGATCTGTTCATTCAATTCGTCATGGAGTTGCTGCTTCCGGCGGTTGGGATCTATATCGCGATCCTGACCGTGGATACCGCGGTCGGCGGCGGCTTGCTCGGACGCATGGCAGGTTTCGTAAAGTGGGCGATCACCGGAAGCATGAAGGTCACGCTGACATTGTTCCTCGCTTACCTCACCATTTCGGGCGTGATCGGCGGCAGTGCAGATGCCCTTGCCGTCAAAACCGCAAAGTTTGCCGTGTCCGGCTCCGTTCCGGTGGTGGGCGGGATCATCTCCGATGCGGCAGAATCCATGCTCGCAGGTGCGGTGCTCATCCGCAATACCGTTGGCGTGGTGGGGATGCTGTGCATCCTTGCGATCTGCCTGCTTCCGTTCCTGCGCGTGGGCTGCAATTATCTGTTGTTCAAGGCTGGCGGCGCGGTCCTGACCCCAATTTGCGGCAGTGCGCTTGCCGGTCTGGTGTCCGGACTCTCGGACAGTATGGGGCTGATGTTGGGAATGCTCGGAACTTGTTCCTCGATTTTATTCTTTGAACTGGTCTTTTCCGTGATGATGGTGAATCCAATATGATAGAGTTGTTTCGTGAGATCCTGACGGGAGTGGCGGCAGCGGCTTTGTGCGGCGGCGCGGCGGTGCTGTTTGCCAAGGGCAAGGCGATGCAGGAGGTCTTGCGGCTGGCAACGGGGATCGCTGTTTTGCTGGCGGTGTTGCAGCCGCTCGCAGGCTTTCGCCTGCCCGATCCCTTCGCACGGCTGAGAAAGCCGGAAGCCGTACAGACGACTGCGGATGATACGGCGCAGGTGCTGGCACGGGCAGCGGCGCAGCAGGTCGAGCGGGAGATCGAACAGCGTGCCGCCATGCAGGGGATCCCCTGTACGGTGCATCTGACACTTGCACAGGATGCACAGGGAAATGCAGAGATCACAGGCGTGCAGATCGGGTGCAGTCGATCCGCGGATACTGCGGCACTGACACAGCTTCTGACGACTGTATGTGGAATACCAAAGGAGCTTCAAACATGGAACTGGACAGATTGAAACAGCAGATGGGAGCACAGCTTGGGCACATCGTGCCCACCATCCTCAAATATAAATATGCGCTCATTGTCCTGCTTGTGGGCATCTTGCTGTTATATGCAGGCGGCGGCGCGCGCGACCGTCCGCCGACACCGCAGGCACAGACCGAGGAAGCGGCGGCATTTGAACTGCCTGCATTTGAAGCACAGCTCGAAAGCAAGCTGGCGCAGATCGCAGGCGTGGGGCGTGTGGAGCTGATGCTCTCCCTTGAGGAGAGCGGGGAAGCGGTGTACGCCTCGAATATCCGGCAGGCGGCACATGGGGGAGAGGACAATGCTTCCTATGAAAGTACGCTGTCCACGGTGTCTGACGGAAGCTATGGAGAACAGCCGGTACGCATCAAGGAGACCTGCCCGACCTTTCGCGGCGCGGTCGTGCTGTGCGACGGGGCGCAGGACAGCAGGGTACGGCTTGCCGTTACGCAGGCGATCCATGCAGTGTGCGGACTGGGCACAGACCGCATTTCTGTGATCGAAATGAAACAATGACAGGAGGTTTTTTATTATGGCAACAGGGAAGAAGCGCGGCGTGGTATACGGTGTGATCGGCGTGATGCTGTGCGTTGCAGTGTACCTCAACTGGAGCTATGTACAGTCACCGGATGAGCTGCTCGTTGCAGGACAGGCAAAGAATGAGCTCAAAGGGGCATCGATCATGCAGGACGGTGCAGGAGATGCCGCAAAGGTTGTTTCGGGAAGTGATTATTTTGCGCAATCCCGTCTGGCACGCGAGCAGGCGCGAGATGAAGCCATCAGCATTTTGCAGACCAGCTTGCAGGACGAGAAATCCGATGACAAGACCAAGAAGGACGCGGCGGGGCAGATCTCACGCCTTGCAGATGATTCCGTGAAGGAAGCGCGCGTGGAAAGTCTCATTAAGGCAAAGGGATATACCGATGCAGTCGTGTTTTTGAGTGAAGGCGCGGTGAATGTGATCGTACAGCCGCCGGAAAAGGGCTTTGAGGCACAGGATGCGGCTGTCGTGCGGGATATCGTGGTCAGTGAGACTGGGGCGAGCGCGGATCAGATCAAGATCGTTGAGGCGGCATGAAGCAAATAGGGCGTATTAGAATTGCACTTTTGAAAGATCCATGCTATAATACAGCTACAAATGTTTTTAAGAGTTTGAATTTGCTCTAAAGGAGTGTAGCAGTATGGCAGAACATAAGGACTATTGGGTTACTTCTGGCGATCAGGGTACGATCAAGATCTCTGAGGAGGTCGTAGCGTCTATTGCGGCACGCGCTGCAACAGAAACGGACGGTGTAGGCGGTCTGTGCGCCGGTCTCACAACGGAGATCGCAAGCCTGCTGGGAAAGAAGAATCTGAACCGCGGTGTGCGTGTGCAGATCGGTGAGCAGGACACCGTAGAGGTAGAGCTGAGCGTTTTGGTCAAGTTTGGAAAGAGCGTTGGTGAGGTTGCAGCAGAGGTTCAGCAGGCGGCAAAGTCAGCGATCGAATCCATGACGGGGCTGAAGGCAACGGCTGTCAATGTGATTGTTGGTGGTGTGTCTTTCGATCCGCCGAAGGCTGTCGAGGATGTGCTGACACCGGCTGAGGCATAAGAGAGAATAAGAGATCCCCAAAGGGCAGGCAGGGAGCTAAGGTTTCCGATGCGGCACTTTGGGGATTTTTTTATGCAAAAAAAATTGTAAAGATTATGGTTTTGGAAACTGCGGAGGGATTAGAAATCCGTTGGGTTTTCATTTGTGCTAAGAAATTTTTGCTTCAAAGTAAGGGGAAAGGTTTTTTGGAAATCAGTTGGATTTTCCTTTCTGCAAAAAAAATTTGCTTCAAAGCAAAGAGTAACGTGTCGCGGCCGCGCGACGGCGGCATAAGGACTATAACCTTGCGGTTCTTGTCCTTATGAATCCAACACTCCCTCTCCATCCGGTTTGCCTTGGTGCCGCCGAAAGGGTGTGAAAGTATGAGCTCCGCCACCGGCGGGTTTTATACAGCCTCTTTTGGTGCTTGTTGTTTTTGCAAGCGTAAAAGCTGTTGATACTTTCATAAATACATACGGGACTGAAAACCTTTTTTGCATTTCAGCAGGAAGGTTTTCGTTGTTTTATGGGATTTGCCGCGTTGCCGCATCCGGAACAATCCAACCAGTGTGCGCACTGGTCGGACTGTTCCAACGCTGCGGATTCTTTCTGCGGGTGGACTGTGCTCGAACGTCCATTGCTCCTGATTTGGGTGCTGGGTGACGCTTCTGCGAGCGTTCATGGAGGGGCTGAAAATGGATTGCACCGCACCAATTTGTAAAAAGGCTGAAGAAGACCCGCCCTGCGGCGGAGGTCATACTTTCACACCC
>JARIAV010000282.1 GCA_029257685.1 Butyricicoccus sp. | reverse complement strand
AAACCTTACGGCGCAGCGACCATGTACTCAGAGCGGCATAGACAAGCATCAGGACGACACCGGCCGCCCAAACATACGCCAAGATCGGGATCCAGATTTGCAGCGGATTGACACTTGCTCCCACAGAAGGTGTAAAGGACTGCTCCAATGCAGCATTGACCACAGCCTCTACGGCTGGGATCTCACTCTGGATCATGGGCTGAGATGCCAGCATGATATCGGGTGGTACGACGGGGCGGCTGGGCAGAACACTCCACGCACTTTGCAAAAAGGCTGGACAAATCAGACGCACACCCACCATGCACCAAAGCCAGCCATTGACCCACTTGGGTGCTTTTCTGAGGACGAACCGCAGGAGCATGACCGCTAAGATCAGCCAGCCTGTCTGGATGCTTCGATTGACGAGCATCAAGAAAATGTTACTCATCGTGCTCCCTCCCTCTGTATCGGTCGATCATTTGTTGTACCGCGTCGATTTCCTTCTCTGAAATTTTTTGATGCCTTGTAAATGCCGCCACAAACGCAGGCAGCGAACCTTCAAACTTTTTCTCGACCAGCTCGTCGATCTCTGCCGCCTGTACCTCATCCTTGCTGACAAGTGTGGTCACGACTGTGTTTTCATTTTTCAAAACGCCACGCTCAGCAAGGCGTTTGATAACGGTATAGGTCGTCGAGCGTTTCCAACCCAGCTGTTCCTTGCACAGCTGCACCAATTCCCCACTGGGGATCGGTTCATGTTCCCATAAAATCAGGCAGAAACGGTATTCACTCTCAAAGATCTTGGGTGTCTCCATGTGCTCACCTCCAGTCGAATCCGTTAGATCTATTTTCAGTCTAATGTATTAGACTGAAAATGTCAATGCCTGCCCAGCAAAAACAATGCGCACAGAAAAGTACCTGTGCGCATTGCCTTGTTTTATTGCTGACTTGGGGTATGTACGATCCCTACAAAGAATGGTAAATCATCTCTGCTGGTAACTGCGAACAGAAACGGACGATCCACCACAAATTCCATTTCCTCCTCTGGCGGCTTTCCTGCTCCATCTATTGCCATTGCCGTATACGCCGCCGCAGATATCCCTTCTTCATCGATCATCACGCGTACATCATGCTGGATCTTGGAAATCATCTGCCCAGCTCCATCTGGTGTGATCGGGGTAAAATCTGCTGTATCTGCATCAAACAGCTCTGTGATCCCCATTTTCTGTAGGTTGCTGCGCAGATCCATCTGCGAAACAAGATCGAACTTTGGAATCGCAGTATGAACGATCAAATGTTTCTGATCCTGCCACGCTTCCCCAGCAAGCAGGAATTCGGACAGCTGCGGATCTTCCAGCAGGGCTTCTGGTGAGATCCCTTCATCTGGCAGTAAGAACCACATGGCACCGCCCTCCTTTAAGGGCTTTCTGAGTGCCCCAAAGTGATCTGCCCAGAAGTACGCGGCATTGTATTCTGTACTGTGCATGAAATCACAGGATACCGCGCCGTTTTGACTGTAAAATGTGCGTTGTCTGGTTTTATCCGCATCGAATCCTGTATCCCATTTTGCGCGAAAACAGATCGTTGTTACAAGCTCCATGATACTTTGGGGTTCCAACCTGATCTGCTGTACCTGATCCTCAAGCAATCCGCCCGTCTGTGTATTGACCCATTCCTGCATGGTCTGTTCGAATGCAGGCGAACCCATTTCCCCTTGGAAGGAAGATGCATAATAGTTCTGCGCCAGAATATCCAGCACTTCCAGAGAGAATGGGATCTGGGTATCCAGCCAGACCGAACTTGCCAAAATGCTGGTCACAGCTCCATCATTGCGATAGGTTCCATTCCAGATCGCATTCGCCTGTGCGCGAAGTGATGCAAGGCTCTCCATCCCCAAGGTATCCAAGATCTGCTGTCTGCTGCTGCCACCGGTCAGCTCTGCAAGCATCCCCAACGCCATATATGCATTGAGCGGCGAACAGGTACGATTCTCCCCCTCCCGCTCGGATAAAAGCTGTGGGATCTGTGCGGTAAGGAATGTCTTTGCCCTCTCTGCATAGCCCTCTGGCTGGCGTTGGCCATCCAATGATGCCCGCCATGCAGCATAGTCCTGCTCAAATGTTTTCGCGTTTTCATCAGGGTACTGTGCCATTTCCGGATACTTTGCCTGTGCCACAATATCATCGGGATGTATGGTCGTGTGTTTTGGCGACATGGGCTGATCCCTTGAAACCATAAGTACACCACTCATCATCACAACGACCAGACCGATCGCCGCCGTTCTGATCCAGCATGGGATACATGGTTTGTTTCGTCCATAGGTTTCACACCGCTTGCAGGTCTGCCTTCCATGTGTGCGCATCTGGTCACGCCGTCTCATAAAGCTCCCTCCTTCATCAAATTATTTTTTGCAAACAGCCAATCGACTATCTTCGTTATATCATAATTTG
>JARIAV010000215.1 GCA_029257685.1 Butyricicoccus sp. | reverse complement strand
GTATGCAATACCTATTTGGTCAAGACAGGTGCGCTGACACGCATGCAGCTGCTGGAAAAAATGTCTCGCAATCCGGCGGAGGTTTACCGCTTTGCAGGGAAGTCGATCCAAGTGGGGCATCGTGCAGAGCTGGCGGTGCTGGACTGGGATCACGAAAAAATATACAAAGAGTATTATTCAAAGGGAATCAACACACCGTATACGGGTATGCCCCTGTGTGGTTCGGCAATCTGTACGATTATGGGAGACCGCGTTGTGCATATCCAATAAAAATATGCATAAATTTTGCAAATGTGAATTGATTTGCTGCACAAAATACGATATTATGGTAATAAGAAAAACGATGGAAAGAGGAGTGCGATATGACAGAACAGCAGAGAAAGAAGCGCCCCAGAAAATCTAAGAAACAGATCCAGCGCGAGCGTCAATTGATCGTTGTTGGTGTGATCGCTGCGATTTTCTTATCCATTTTCGGAATGGGTGCTCTGTGGGGACGCAGCCGTGGCGGTGTGAAGCCAGCAGATATTGCAAAAACATTGCAGGGCATGGGTCAGGCGGTACAGGTGACTTATGATTATAACAATGTCATGCGTCTGGAGGACCGTGACACGTTCTACGGCTGGAGCGAAGCAGAGAAGCAAAAGAACTTCACCATCATGTATCAGGGCAGTATGCAGATCGGATCGGATACCTCGGGACTGACCAAGGATGATATCACGATCGAAAAAAAGACTGTAACGGTCAAGGTGCCGGCAGTCAAGATCCTGATGAACGAGATCTCGCAGTCTTCCATCTCCGTCTATGACAGAGAAGACAAGAAGTTCCGTGAGATCCATCTCGATGACTTCAATGGCTTCTGCAATGACCAGAAGCCGGTGGACGAGCAGACCGCATTCGACAGCGGAAAGGTGACCGATGCGCAGGATCGTCTCATCAATGTGATTACCCTGACTGTCAAGGCGATGGGGAAGTTTGAAACCGTTAAGGTAGAATTCCAAAATAGCTGATACAGTGAATAATTGAAAAAGAGGAGAGGGAGAAGTCTGGACTTCCCCCTCTCCTTTTGCGTGCAATCACCTTGTAGTGCATACAGGGTGAAGCTCACTTTTTCAATTTTGCTACAACAACAAACCTGCCATTTTCGGTGTGATAGGCACAGGTAGATAACGTGAGCAGCAGATCTCCATATTGTGCGGACACACCGGTGTCATAGAGTGCATTTTTTTTGTAGTACTGGACGGCTTCGTTGAATGTGGTTTCATTTGCAGCCTTGATGAAATTATAATACTTGAAGCAGGTGTCACTTGTGTTATACACGCGGTCGAAAAAAGCAGCTAAGACCTCATATTCCCTTTCTTCAAACAGCGTGTCGAAGTGGATGACCGGATGTGCCTTCCAGTAAGATGCATCCTTGTAGTTCAAGATCGAGCCAAACATCGTCTGATTCTTCATGTTATGACCGTATAGAATGGAGTTATCACTTTCAGAAGAACAGCGCGCATCAAGAAAGATCGTTCCGGATGTGCTGGATGCCCCGTCAAAATCAAGATGCAGATACTTCTGCGGATCATTTGGCGTATACATGACAGGGTAATCTATGACAGTGTCATCGATTTTGATCCAGCCGTATAATTCAGGGTTGCGCATCCATAGCTCTTTGTACTTTGGCAGGATTTCCGGCTCGGGTGAGGCTTCCTTTGTGTTCTCGGTTTCCTTCTGGGGTTCGACTTCCTTGGCGGATGGTGTTGGTTCAGACACGATGGGGGGCGCGCTTGCGGGCTGTGATGCATTCTGTGCGATCGTTTCAAACTTTCGCTGTTCGGACTGCATCCGGATCATCTCGGCACCGGCAAGGACCGCGCAGATAATACCCAACAGGAACATGACCGTCCCCAAGATAAGCGGAAGATTTTTTCTCTTTTTGCGCATGTGCCGACCGCGATGTGGAATCAATCTCATAAAACAGATCCTGCTCTCCTTCCGTTATGTTGAAAGAGGTGGCAACGATACGTTGTCACCTCTTTCGATTTTATTGCGATGTTACTGACGCATATGATTGGGAGATCTCTTTCGGAAGAACAGGAGAGCTGCACCTGTGCTTGAGAAAAGTAAGCTCAGGATCAGCCACAGAGAAACATGGTTTGCATCTCCTGTTTTCGGAACGGAATCAAAGGTGCTCGACTCAACGGGGGTATCTTCGGTTGTCTGTGTATCTTCATTTGTGATCGTAGTAGATTCAGACGGTGTGTCGTCGGTCGTCTGCACATCCTCGTTGGTAAGCGAGGTGGATTCGGATGATGTGTTTGATGTGGAGGAAGCATCATTTTCCGTGATGGTGGTGCTTTGATCTCCCCCAGAGGTACTGTGATGAGCGCTTGTGCTGGTTTTTTGCACATTGGTGCTCGTTTCCGGTACATCTGGCTTTTCCGGTACATTTGGCTTTTCCGGCACATCCGGCTTTTTAGGCGTTGTTGGAGTCTCTCCGTGGATGGAGGCAGAGGTTTTATACTTCTCGCGTACATGCTCCTCCGAGCCGCCGCCACCGGAACCGGAATCCTCGCGCTTATGGCGTTCTCTTGGCTGGTTGGGTTCCTCAGG
>JARIAV010000196.1 GCA_029257685.1 Butyricicoccus sp. | reverse complement strand
TCAAGGCATCTGCACCTGCTTCATTCAGGAAGCGTACATCTTCCATTGCCTCGGACAGCTCGTGATCGAGCGCAACGATATTGAATGTCACATTTGTTTTGACGCCACGGGCGCGGCAATAGGCGATGGCTTCTGCCATCTCCTCCCGCGAAAAATTTTTCGCACCACGGCGCGCATTGAAGGTACCGAACCCCAGATAAACTGCGTTCGCGCCACTCTGTACCGCCGCACGAACGCCCTCAAAAGAGCCTGCCGGTGCCAATAGTTCGGGCATTATTTTCCGCCTTTCTTCTTTTTGTCCCGCGTTTGCAGGGACTGATTGATTTGGATCTGTCGATTGAGCTCGGCTTTGAGTCGTTTGATCTCCGCCTCTGCTTCCTGCGATGCAGAGGCACTCTGCCTGCCGGCTTCCAGCGCCGCGCGTGCCTCATCGCGCTCCGCGCGCAGCTGCTCCAGCTCTGCCGAAAGCGGCTTTGCCTCTCGCATCTGATGATATTCCTTTTCCATTTCGCGCAATCGGGTCAGCTCGCGGCGCAGTTCCCCGATCTCCCCGATCTCACGCCCTGCCAGCTGCATTTTCGCCTTGGAGAATTCTTTTTTGACCTGCTCCAGCTCCTCGCTGAGTGCATCATAATCCGCCTTCGGGCAGACCTCGCCCTCCCCGCAGGCCGTGCGCAGCTGCTCCAGCTCGCCGCGCAGCCGGTCGTTCTCCTCTGCTTTTTCCTGATGTGCCCCCAGTTCCTTTGTCAGCTGCTCGATCTTTGCATGGAGCGGAGCCGGATCGTTCTGTGCGATCTCCGTTTGGAGCTGCGCGATCTGTCCATGCAGACGTTCCGTTTCATCGAGCTGCCTTTTCTGGTCCTCCAGTACCGCCTGAAGGTGCTCGATCTCCGCGCGCAGCGGTGCCGGATCGTTGCGGATGCACTCCGTGCGCAATTGCTGCAGTTCGGTTTTGAGGGCACAGTTTTCCCGCACCTGTGCTTCCTTGGCGTCGAGTGCCGTTTGCAGGCTCTTGATCTCCGTGCAGAGCGGTTCTACCTTGACATGGGCCGCTCGCAGCTCGGCATTTTCCCGTGTCAGTGCGTTGATCTGCTTGCGCGCCTCCGCCGACTCATTGGATTCCTTGGTTTGCAGGGCATCGAGTGCCGCACTCAGCTGCTCGAGTTCATTTTGCAGGGAGTTCGTATGCTCCTTGACCGCAGTCTCTTTCTCGATGCGTGCCTGCTTGAGGGCAGCACGGAGGGTATCGTTCTCCTGTGCAAGGATATCAACCTTGCACGCCATGGACTTCCCCTCCTCGATGCTGGCACGCGCGTTGTCACATTCCTGCACCAGTGCATCGATCTGCTCATTGAGCCGTGCCATTTCGGCGTCCGATTCCTCGCAGACGGTATTATGCAGCTGCTGCAGCTCGTCCAGTTCTTTCTTGAGCCGCTTGATCTCCGTCATCAAAACCGCAGGATCTTCGTCCGGTCGGGTCTGATGCAGGGTCTTGAGCTCCTCCGAAGCATGCGCCAGCTGCTCCTGCAGGGCTTCCATCTCCGTATGCTGGGATGCGCACAGCGCCTGCTGCTGCTCACATTGATGCCGCAGCTTTACGGCCTCATCTGCCATGTTGAGTGTTGCCAAAACGCCCGTGGAAAACGCAGTCCTTCCGACAAGGCTTTTTGCTTCTGCAATTTTTTTATCTGCAATCGCGGCAATTTCCTTCATGTATGCTTCGCTTTCATCTGCAACCAGTGAAAATTGTTGTCCGGCGATCTTTACGGTAAGGCGGTTCTGCATCCCGATCTTCCTCTCTATTCGTTGCATTGGTTGAGTATTTTTTATTATACCATATTTTTCGCGCTATCGCACGCAGATTCGGGATAGAACGCGGGATTTTTTCACATTGTCCGTATCTTTCGGCTCACAGGTCGGTTTGTGTAACAACATTCACAAAAGCTGTCCGATTTCCCACACGGTGCGCCTTGTTTCCCTTCGGTTCCTGTGATAAAATAAATTGATTCAGATGCCCTCCCCGATTTGCCATGCGCATGCGTTTCCTATGCCATTACAGGGGATGGGGATATCCACATTTTCAGGAATGGACGGTGTCACAATGGAACGTGAATATAAATGGACTGCGGACAGAGAACAGTTCACCGCGCTGTGTACTGCACTCTCACTCGACCCCCACATGATCTTTCCCCTCTCGATGGATGCGATCTACTTCGATACCCCAGAGGGGATGCTGCGCGAGCAGAAGATCGGTCTGCGCCTGCGCCGTGAAAACGCAGAGACCTTGTGCTGCATGAAACTGCGCAACGCGTCAGAAAACGGTCTGCATGTACACGAGGAATATGAGTGTGCTGCCGATACGCTGGCTGAGGGTCTTTTGCAGCTGCCTGCCAAGGGCGCACCGGCTGCACTTTGTGAAACACTTGCACAGGCTTGTCTCCTTCCCATCGCGCAGGTGTCTTTCCTGCGTCATCCCATCCTTTGGGAGCATGGACAGTTTTCCGCCGAGCTTTGCTTCGATCAGGGGCACTTTGTCAACAACGGGCGGGATGCCACCTTTTCCGAGATCGAATGTGAGTTTAAAACAGGAGACCTTTCCGCTTTTGAGCAGGCCTGCACTGCACTTGCCGCGCAGTTTGCGCTCGTCCCTGAGCTGCGCTCCAAACTGGCACGCGCACTTTCCTTGTGAAAAGTGTGAAAATGCCTTTTGAGAACGCTGGATTTCCTCACCGAACGTACAAATTTATCGAGGTTTTTTCTGTGAGACTTGCACAAAATCCGTTTCCCATTGTATAATGACCTTGAGCAGATCATGCCCGAAGGAGGGTTCGGTATGTTATCTCAGGAACGCCGCAGACCCAGCCGCGGCACTATGCT
>JARIAV010000180.1 GCA_029257685.1 Butyricicoccus sp. | reverse complement strand
CTGTTCGGTTGATCCGGTACAGGAGGGAAGTGCAGGTATGGAGAGATCATATCGTATCCTTGTCTGCGATGATGATTTTTTGACAGGCGGAACAGTGGTGGGCGACCACGGCACAGCCACGGAAAGGATCGGGGCTGTCCTGCCCCAGCACGATGACTTCTGCCCCATGAGGGGGAAGCGCGGCGATTGTTCGCATTTTGGGACTCCAATAGATCCCATCGCGGCACTGGATATATCTAGCCTGCATTTCGCTGCTGCAATAGGGACACTTCATGGTCAAACCTCCTCATAAACAGAGATACAGCTGCTTTGCTTATAGGATATCACACGCGCAGGCTCCGTGCAATACAGCGGGAAAACCATTAGAAAGAGATGCTTTCTCTACGAAAGATATGTATAAAATGATGGGGAAAGTAAGCTGTATATCCAAAGAAAAGTATGATATGATAGAGAAACACCTGCTCGCTCGGTGATGGTATCCAGAACAGGGAGGATGCCTGTTAGCGTTTTGACAGGAAGAAGACAGTTCCGATGGCTTTGCAGGTGTAAAATATTGTGCTTTCTATGGTTTTCTTGTAGTTTTTCCGATCGGATACCACGGAACCTTGAAAAGTATGATAAAATTTTAACAGATAGAATGGAGGAGAGATGAACGATGAAAAAGGGCAATATCAGTATTGCTGCGATCATTTCACTTTCCCTGATTTGGGCACCGGCGTTTGGGGGCTCAAAGCTGCTGCTCTCTGCCATCGGGCCGATCAGCCTTGCAGGGATCCGGTTTTGGATCGCCGCACTTGCGTTGACTGCCGTGAAATGGCTCATGCCAAACAAGTGCAGAAACACATTGCGGAAAGAGGATTGGAAGTTGCTGGTGCTGACCGCGCTCGCCTGCGTCCTGCACTATGTGTGGTCCAATCAGGCAAGTCTGCTGCTCAATGAAACCGAGTCCTCTATGATCTCGTCGTTTCAGGCAGTGTTCACGCTGCTGGCAGCTGGTCTGCTCTTGGAAGATCTCGTAACACCCAAGGTCAGTTTCTGTGTGGGGATCTCGTCCATTGGCGCCGTTTTGACGATGGAATTCGGATTTCTGAGGGAAAATGTATTGCGTGGATATGCGCTTATGATCGGCGCGGTCGTGGTTTGGGTGCTCTACTGCATCTATGTGCCGCAGATGCTCAAAAACAGTTCCTGCTTTTCTGTGGTCTATGGACAGTGCTGGATCGCCGCACTCATGCTGACGCCAGCATTTTTCTTTGAGCCGGTGCCAGTGCGTGCGCTGGATCCTGTGCAATGGGGCTGGCTCCTGTTCCTTGGGATTTTCGGCGTGGCAGTCGGGTTCCTGCTCAATGCATACGGACTCAAACGCATGGGGCCGATCCGCGTCAGTCTGGTGCTCACTGGACTGCCGTTTGTGATCGTACTCATCAATATGCTGTTTCAGGATAAGAACATCACCTTGATCCGTTTGCTGGGAAGCTGCATGATCCTGTATGGTACGGCACTGGCGATCTTGGATTATGCAAAAAAGAACAATGATGATAGGGGGATCCTAGGGGAATGAATTTGAAACCTTCACAAAAAAACGCATGGATCAACATTGGAGGGGTCCTGTGCATCTTATTGACGGGCATCCTGATCTTTCGGATCGATGTGATCCTGCTCCTTATTTTGAGCATGATCTATCTTGCGATCGTGGGGAAGACGCAGGGGATGCCCCTCAGTGACTTTATACAGGGCATGAAGGACGGGTGCAGTCAGGCGTTCATCGGGCTGCTGTTCTTTCTTTTGATCGGTGCGCTGATCGGGGTGTGGATGCAGGCAGGCACGGTGCCTGCGCTCGTGTACTATGGTTTGGATATCCTGAGTCCGCGCTATTTCCTTGTAAGCAGCTTTGTGATCTGCGCCATCGTTTCTACGGTCATCGGCACAAGCTGGGGGACGGTTGGAACGGTCGGTATCGCCATCATGGGCATTGCGACTGCGAGCGGGATCCAAATTCCGATGCCTGTCATCGCAGGCAGTATCGTTTCCGGCTCGTGGTTTGGAGATAAAATGTCGCCTGTATCTGACTGTACGGTTTTATCTGCGACCGCGTGTGGGACGGATATCTATAGACACATCTACTCGATGTGCTACACGACCCTTCCGGCAAGTGGGATCTCCTTGGTCCTGTTTTTTCTGGTCAACCAATATTATGCACAGGATCTCGTACTCAATGACGCAGCCATTGCGCCCCTCAAAGCGACCCTCGGTGAGCTGTATCAAATCAACTTTTGGGTGCTGCTCCCGCCGATCCTGCTTGTTATCCTGTGCGTTTTGAAGGTAGATGCGGTCGTATCGCTGCTGTCTGCCATTGGTGCAGGCATTTTGGTCTCTGTCTTTGTGCAGAACAATTCTGTCACACTGGCATTTGATGCGGTTATGAATGGCGTATCGGTCGATACCTCGGTAGAGGCGGTCAATGTCCTTCTGAACCGCGGCGGTATCTATAGTATGATGCCTACATTCTTGCTGGGCTTTACGGCACTCTGTCTGGGTGGCGCGCTCGAACGCACACGCGCCCTGCATGTCGTGCTGGAAAGCATCACCAAAAAGACCCAGTCGGTTGCCGCGCTGGTGACGACTACCATGGTGAGCTGCTTTATGGGAAATGCAGTGTTCGGAGACACCTATCTCACCCTTGTACTCAATGCCAATCTCTATCGAGAGACCTACGAGGAAAAGGGATTGGATCTTGCCGTACTTTCCCGTACCGTGGAGGAGGCGACCACGATGTCTACACCACTCATTCCATGGACGGCGGCAAGTGCATTCGTGGTCGGTGCATTGGGGATCCCGACGGTGGAATATCTGCCGTTCGCGTTCCTGAATCTGGTGATCCCTGTGGTCTCTCTGATTGCCGCCTTTACTGGGTTCGGGATCCTGCGCAGTCAGCCCTCGCATGAGGGAGCAGAAGCATCATGAAAATGAAGCTGGTCAAAAACAGCCTGCGCACCAAGTTGCTGCTGGCGTTCACCGCGCTCGGGATCCTTTCCATGTTCATTCTGGGCGGTGTGATCGCAGACGGGCAGCAGAAGCTCGCCTTTGAGCAGGTCAACCAAAACCTGCAGATCAATTTACAGCAGCTGTGTCAGGAAATGAATCAGACGCTCAGGCAGGTCTTGCAGGTGGAAGCTGACGAAGACATGATGCGGGCGATACTGGAAAGGCTGCCCTTTGTGGTAAATGCTGCGCAGACCCCGAATGGGGATCCGCTGGAGATCCAGCGAACCTATCAGGATACGGTATTCTATTTGCAGCTGGATGAAGCATACCTCTGTCAGTTCTTTTCCAGCAATACCGATGTGATGCAGGTCTCCATCGTATCGGCAAGCAGCAGGGAAGCAGGCGCGGTCTCACAGCGCGCACTCGATCAATTCATTGTGCGTGCGCCGCTGTTTGATGCGGATATTGTGGTTGTGCAATATTTTGATTCCAGAAACCTGCTGGGCAATGCTGCATTTTGGAACGAGCTGACCATTCGGGTCGGGCTCATCAGTGTCATCATATCCATTTGTGCCGCCTGCGTCATCTCGTACCGCATTTCGGATGGTGTCAATCAGCTTGTGGAGGAGATCAAGCGCATGAGAAAGGGTGACTTTACAGATGGCCCTGCGCCCAAGGGAGAGGATGAGATCGCCCTGCTGACGCGCTCTTTCCGCACGATGAAGGCGGAGCTCGATACGATGGTCAATCGCACACTCAAGCTGAAGATCAGCGAGCGCGAGGCGCGTATCAAAGCCCTGCAAAGCCAGATCAGTCCACATTTTTTGTACAATGCACTGGATTCCATCAACTGGAGTCTGCTCGAAAAAGGAGACTGGGAGAGCAGCGCGATTTTGATTGCGCTGTCCTCGGTTCTGCGGTATAGTATTGATGACAGCAAAGAAATGGTCTTTCTGGAGGAGGAGATCGAGCAGGTCAAGAACTATCTCGTGATCCAGCAAAGCCGCTTTGCAGATCGCTTTTCCTACACCATAGAAGTGGAAGAGCCGCTGAACAAGGTCATGGTCCCGAAAATGCTGCTCCAGCCGCTGGCAGAGAATGCCATCCAGCACGGTCTGGAACAGGGCAAGGATGGTGTTTTGGAGATCAAGGCGTTCGCCTGTCCGGAGGGACTGACCATCACGGTCATGGATACCGGCTGTGGTATCCCAAGCGAGCAGCTGCGTGCCTTGCAGGAACAGTTAAAGGAAAACGATCAAATCGAGGACGAAGAAGGCTTCCATCTGGGACTTGCGAATGTGAACAGCCGTCTGAAATATATTTTCGGGAGAAAGAGCGGCTTGCAGATCGAAAGTCAGGAGGGGCAGTATACCAAAATGATACTATTATTGGATCTGGGGATGATATAAATGCGAATCTTGATCGTGGAAGATGAACCGAAGACCCGAAATGGACTCAAAAAGCTGGTTTCGATGTTTCAGCCCTCTGCACAGGTAGAAACTGCTGAAAACGGCGAGGAGGCTTTGCAGCTTTGCGCAGAGCGGTATTTCGATCTCATTTTCACGGATATGTGTATGCCCAATATGGACGGACTGGAATTCTTGGAAAATTTGGAGAAATGCGGCAGACAGCTGGTCGTGATCAGCGGCTATGCGGATTTCTCGTATGCACAAAAGGCGATGAAGCATGGGGTACAGGATTACCTGCTCAAGCCTGTCGATCCGATGAAGCTCAAGGAATTGCTGCGCAATGCCGCCATACGCTATCGCGCCCAGCAGGGCTCTGCCCTGCGCACGATGCTCAATGAGCGGGAGCAGATCGTGGATAAGCTGGGAAATCAGCTTTGGAAAAAGCTGTCCCTCAAGCCGATCGCTGTCATCGCCAGCGTATTTATGGAAGATACCGCACAATGGGATGCACAGATCAAAACCTGTAAAAATGCCATCTATTCCATTGAGGAGGAAATGGCGGATCAGGTCTCTGCCATCTGTTTTTGCAGGAAGGATATGCTGGTGCTGTGTACTTCAGCGGATACGGAGGAGCAATGCACCAAGTACTTGAAGCGGCTCGAGGCTGCACTGCCTCTTGCACAGATGGTACGATCGGACGCCCTGACAGCGGAGGATGGACTGTGGACAGGATACGATCAGGTTTTGGAGCATGAACAGATGCAGGAGACACCGGACACGGCAAACCCGATCAAGCTCATCAAGGCGTATATTCAGGAGCATTTGTCCGAAAGCCTGACCCTCAATGAGCTGGCAGAGCTCGCGTATGTACATCCAACCTATCTCTCCAAGCTGTTCAAGAAGGAGACCGGAGAGAACATCAGCGATTATATTTCCGATTGCAGGATACAGACTGCAAAGGCGTACTTAAAGAAACCACAGTATAAGATCTATGAAGTCGCAGAGATCTGCGGATTCAAAGACCCGAAATATTTTTCCAATGTATTCAAAGCCGCGGTAGGCTGTTCCCCCAAGGAATATCGAAACGGCTGAACCGTTTTGCGGCAGGGAGATCGAGATAGATGGCAAAAAATCAAGTTGAAATCTGCAATGCAGTCGCAGTAAAAAAGTACCGGAGCAGGATCGCGGCAGATCGGGAGGTACAGATCCTCAAGGCGTGCGTTGGAACCGGTCTTACAGCCGAGCTTCACGCATACGAAGATCTGACTGTACAGATGAGTCGTCTGCAAGGGGTGTCACTGCTCGAACTGCTCGACCGCAATGAGGCGGACGGGGAGGAGATGCGGCGCGTGATGCAAATGCTTTGCGGCTGGATCGATGCATTTGAAGCGCACACCCGTGCGGTGTTCGGGCAGACGGTCGTGCTGGATCATCTGCATTTGAATCATTTTTTGCTGCATGAGGGACAGATCACAGGCATGGATTTTGAGTCCTGGCATTTTGGACAGCCTGAGGAAAATACAGCGATCCTGCTTGCGTATCTGGAAAGCTATGGCATCCGGCAGGAGGGGCGCAGAGAAGCCCTGTGCCGCACAGTACGCCTGTGCAGAAAAGCCGAGCAGGTATATTTTATGGAAAATGTGCGCATCCAGAAGCAGCTTGCCATCGCGAAGCGACGCCTGATCCGTCCATGGCTCAAGCAGAGCACGGCGGTGATCCTTGCGGGTGGACAGTCCAGACGGATGGACGGTGTCGCCAAACAGACGCTGGAATGGCACGGCTATACCTTTCTGGAACACCTCATTTTCTGTTTGGATTGCTTTGACCGTTGTGTGTGCTCCGTACAGCAGGATTTTCACGAGTCCTGCACCCTGCTGTGTTGGAGGGATGAGGTGAGCGGGGAAGGGCCGCTTGCTGCACTTGCAACCATCCTGCACCATGCAGAAACGGAACTGGTATTTGTCACCGCCTGTGACACACCGCTGCTGACGCGTGAGCTGATCGCACGGATCTATCAGGAGCTCCAGCAGGAGTCCGATTACTGCATCGTACAGACGGCAGATGGCAGAGTGCATCCGCTGTGTGGTGTCTATCGCAAGCGGATGGAGCAGACCATTCGCCGTGATCTGGAACAAGGGAACCGGCGGATCATGCGCTGTTTGGAGCAGGTCAAGGGAACGGTCGTGCGGCTCGATGCAAGGCTCAGTCAGTGCCTGCTCAACGTCAACACACCGGACGTTTACCGCACGCTGGAGGAGATCGAACCAGCGCCCCATTTCTTTTGAGTAAAACAAGCATAAGTACAAAAAAGCCTTTGAGACCAGCGCTTCCTTTGTGGAGCACTTGGAATCAGAGGCTTTTTGTTTTTGCCTATCGTTTCGTTTGCTTTTTTGGGGGTCTCCTATTTTCCGGATCGGCTATCCCTCATAGCGTATAGATTTGGATAGATATTTTGTAGCGGCTTTGATATCAAGAACAGGCAGTCCTTATGCCTCTTCGTTTATAAAATGAAAAGCAGAAGGGGTGCGATATAGACCGGAGGATATCGCATTTGTGTGCAGCCTTACAGTGCCTTCTTGGAGACTTTTCTGGAAATCGCTCAAGCCGATCATATAGCTTTCGTAGGGAGACATACCGGAATGATAGGGCTTGCTGGGCGTTTGGTTTTGATCGAAAAACTGTGTCCAAGAAAAGGCGCTGTTCCTGTGTCTGTATGTCCCATCATTGATTTTGTGCAAGGACTGCTTGGCTGCATACTTTGCTCCGTGGACAAATGCCTCCATGATATCCCCAGACGCTTTGTAATGCTGCATGGTTTTGTCATAGACATCCCAGATGGCTTGACGATCCAACGCAGCATAACCACTTTTATCATGCAGGGCAGCTCCGGTTTCCCTGAGAGCGGATAATTTCTGATCCAAACGGTCGAGTGCGTGATTCATGAATCCATCCAGCATTTTTGTGAGTGTGTGATCCAAAGAGGCGCTGATGCCATGTTCGTTTTTCAAATGCGCGGTTTTCATGGACAGCATTGCGAAGTCTAAACCGATCCGTTCCTCGTCCATGCTGAGGGAAGAATTTTCCCACTGGGTCAGTTCAGAAACATATCTTCCCAGAATATCCAAATCATGCTGTGTGTAATGATCGGTTTTTGTGCTTGCAGGAGAAGCAGTCTCTTGTCCGCGCAGCAGCGATGCAATATATTCATCATCCTGCAAGAGCCATTCCTCTTTTGTCCCTTTTAATTTTGCAAAATCGGGGTTGCTGGACAGATATGCTTCATATTCTTTTGCCTTATTGTTTACCCCATCGATCACAGACTGATAGATTTTTTCTTTTTCTCCCGATAAGCCGTTTTGCTCTAAAAATCCACCGACGACCTCGGAATAACCTTTCGCCAATTCCTCCGCAGCAGACTGATACAGAGCATCCAGCTGTTTCAGCTGCTGTTCTGCCTCTGCGCCAGAAAAGTTTTTCTGTATCCGGTCTTTCATCGCGGCATATCGGGAAGCCAGATAATCCGTTTTTTTGTTGAAGTCTTCCGGTTTCAAATAAAATGTAGGCGAGTCAACATTGAAACCGATCCCTTTTAAGTCAAATTCAAAATCGTTCCAATCGATCTCTGTACCGATCCCGTTCTTTTGCAGCTTTTCTTCCAGCGCTTTCAGCTCGTTTGCACTGGGATTGGGATTTTGCAGATTTACTTTTCCACCATTCAGAACATCGTATAAGTTGAAAGAACCCTCTTTGTTCCATTGCTTTAACAGAGCATCCTGCTTGGTGTAGCCGTTGTCGGAGGAGACCAGAGAACCGCTGAAAACAGCCTGCTCTGTGGTTCCCTGTGATTGCGAAACGACCTTGTGCTCCGTCATCTGATGTTGTTTGAGCTGAGAGGAAAAGGATGCATAGTTTTTTGCGACTGACAGATCGGATATCCTCATGTGATAACCCCTTTTCATGATTTGTTTGAAAAAATAGAGTGCAGGATCGGATACGTTCTTTATCCTGATAAATAGAGAGATGGTCTTTTCTATAGTATCGTCTTTTTTTTGAAAAACTTAAATGCTTTAGCAGAAGAAGGATACAGGCATAAAAAAATGTGCTGCGTGATGCAGCACATTTTTTGAATCAGGCGTCCTTGCCGCCAAACTTTACGGTTGCGATGGTGACACCAACAACGGTCAGCACAACACCAACTGCATTGAGTACGGTCGGGAACGTACCATAGAGCACGATACCCAAAACGGTGGTGATGATTGGCCCTGCATTGAGGAACAGGGAGCTGGTGGTTGCGCCGATGCGCGGGATCGCGTAGTTGTACAGAACGAAGCACAGACCGGAGCAGATGGAGCCGAGATAAATGAGGTTGAACCACTGGATACCGGTCATGGCTGCCCACTGATTGTTCTCAAGGAAGAAGCTCGGGGACATGACAATGGTACCGATCGCAAACTGATAGACGTTGATGGTAACCGAGGAATACTTCTCGATCAACGGCTTCTGCAATACGGTATAGCCGCACCACATACAGGTGCAGGCAAACATCAGCACATAACCCATGATCGAACCGCCTGCCTCGATCTTACCGACAACCAGAAGTGCGCCCAGCACGCTGATGATAACGGCGAGCAGGTTCTTCTTGGTGATGGCGATATGCAGGAAAACAGCCTCGAAGATGATCATGATGATCGGCTGGATCGCGGACAGGACCGAGCCGGCAGCAGCAGGGATCAGGTTGATCGCATACATGCTGAGGGGGAAGTAGATCGCGATACCGATCAGCGCGTTGATGACGACCTTTTTCATGTCCTGTTTTTCGATCTTTTCAAAGCTGCCGCTTTTCTTGCTGATGATGATATAAACCAGCACGAAAGCGATGGCTGCAATGCCGAAACGTGCGGTTGCCAGTGTGAACGGCCCGATCGTGGTGCCGACTGCCTGAATGCTGAAAAAGGACAGTCCCCAGAACAGGGCAACCAGTGCCATGGCGATCACGCCAAATACCTTTTGATTTTTCATCTTATACCCTCTTTGATTTTATACAGACAGGATCGGGAAACGCGGTGTATCATGCACCGCGTTTCCGATCGAGTTGCAGGTTTAGATCTTTTCGATGTTTACCATAACAGACTTCAGTGCGGGGAAGCCGGAGATCGGATCGCGCACGTCGTCGTCGGTCAGCAGGTTTACATTCTCATGCTTGAAGCCGTGCGTGATCTGTACGGAGCCCGGATGGATCTCCTTCTCATTCATAACGAGCACATCGATTTCGATGGAGCCCTTGCGAGAGGTCACGCGTACACGGTCGCCGGTCACGACATTGAGCTTTGCAGCATCGGTCGGATGCATTTCGATCTGACCATGCGGCACAGCCTTGCGCAGCTGCTCGATGTTGCGGTAACGGCCGTGGAAGAACATCGGCTTACGCGCACCGGTCATCATGAGGTACGGATATGCTGCATCCGGCTTTGCGATGTAATCCGGAACATAGGTGAACTTGCCGAGAGGCTCATAGCCATACTGCTTGAGGATCTCAGAGGTGAACTCGACCTTGCCGCTTGGGGTGTTGAACGGCTTTTCGCCGGCAGCCAGCTTGCGCTCATGCTTCTTGTACTCGATCTCAGTGTGACGCACGCCGGAAGGATTGTTCTGAAGCTGCTCCATGGTCAGACCGGACGGCTCGATCAGCCATTCGTTCAGCTCATGGTCGTTCTTCCACGGGAAGTAGGAACCTGCACCCATACGGTCAGCAAGACCCTTGAACAGCTCATATTCGGTCTGGAGACCCTTGTCGCTGGTCTTGGTGCTGAGGAATACATAGTGTCCGGCAGCGTTATAGTGCAGCTCCTCACGCTCGAGGTAGGAGGCAGCAGGCAGTACATAGTCTGCGAGCTCGGCAGTCTCGGTCAGGAACAGATCCTTGACAACGAGCAGTTCCAGCTTGGAGAGTGCTTCGAGTACCTTGCCGGTGTTTGCGTTGGTCAGTGCCGGATTTGCCGCGGACATGACAAGACCCTTGAACGGATACGGCTTTTCGGACAGGATCTGATCCATCAGCTCCAGCGTGTGACATTCCTTGCGCATGTGGTAGAGGACAGGGTGGGTGTCCGCACCGATCGGCTTGAGGTCGAGCAGCGGCTTTTCGTCATAGATCTCCAGATTGTTGATCTTCATGCCCTGAGTAACCAGCATACCGCCCTTCTGGTCGATCGCGCCAGCCAGAACGTCTACATAGGTGGTCGCACGCACGCTGTTTACGCCGTCCTGCTGATGCTCCAGACCGGTACCCGGCCAGCTGGTGATGTGCGGACGGGCAGCGTCCAGCAGATCGACGATCTGAGAGATCACTTCGCCGTCGATCTCGCAGTACTGTGCAACATAGTCCTTGGTGAAGGTCTGTGCATACGCCTTGAGCTCGTCAAAGCCCAGTGTGAACTTTTCAACGAAGTCATAATCGACAACGCCGCGCTCGAGCATTTCACGAATGACACCCCATGCCAGAACACCGTCACAGCCCGGCTTTACATTGACATAGATATCTGCCTGACGCGCGATCTCGGTGTACTTGGTATCGATAACGACCAGCTTTGCGCCCTTGTCGCGTGCGTCGTTGATCTGCTGTGTCCAGTAGGAGTGTGCAGCCGGCGGGTTGGTGCCCCACAGGATGACCAGCTTGGAGTTGCGCAGGTCAGCCTGCGGCCAGCAGCCGTAAACCAGATTGAAAGCCGTGTAACGGCCTGCGTAGCACTGGGTATCGTTGGAGAAGTAGTTCGGAGAACCAACGGCATGGATGAAGCGGCGTGCCAGCTCCTCGTTCTGTGCAAAGCCGATGCCCTCGCCCTTCCAGACGCCGATCGCATTGTCGCCGTACTTCTTCTGGATCGCGAGCAGCTTTTCTGCGATCTCGTCCATCGCCTGCTCCAGCTCGATCTCGACAAAGCCGTTTTCGGTCTTCTTGAGCGGCTTTGTCAGGCGGTTTTCCAGATTGACCCAAGTTGCAGCCGAGCTGCCCTTGATACAGATTCTGCCGCAGTTTACCGGATCTTCCTTGTTGCCTACGATCTTTTCTACCTTGCCGTCTCTTACGCGGACTTCGATGCCGCAGCCCTCGCCGCACATACGGCAGATGCTTTTATAGGTCTTCAATTCGCTCATGCTTGTGCTCCTCCTTATTCCTGTTCAGCGTGCTTTACACGGGTACCGATGATGGTGTCTACGCGGCTGCGCTTGCGGTCTACATAGGTCTCGATCTCCTCGTACTGCAATGCGCCAGCGATACAGTGGGTCACACAGCTCGGCTCACCCTCACACAGGTTGCACTTGTGGCTGACCAGCTTTTCGGTATCGAAATGGATGTTTCCGTATGGGCAGGCGAGGATACACATCTTGCAGCCTGCGCAGCGGCTCTGGTCGATGCACACTGCATCGGTCTCCGGATCGCGGGAGATCGCGTTTGCCGGACAGACCTGCATGCACCATGCCTGCTCACAGTGGAAGCAGGTGACAGGCATCACGAGCTTATCCTCGATATGATGATAGACCTTGATGTTGGAATATTCTCTCTCACAGCTCTTTGCGCTGGAAGCGAAGGCACAAGCCATTTCACAGTTGCGGCAGCCAACGCATTTCTTGGGATCCATTGTAATTACCTTCATGTTAAAGTGCTCCTTTACATTTGAGATTTAAACGTTTCAACTTCCATGTAATGCTCGATCTTCTCCGGCGGGCAGTCGATCCGCTGCTTTTTGCGGATCAATGGACGCATCTTGCCCAGCAAGTGCACCGCCTCGGAGCTGCCCACAACGCAGCCGCCGATCAGGTGGCCCTGCGCATCGTAGCACACCTTCACATATCCGTTTTCCGGACTGGAAAGCTCTTCAAAGCGTGCGATATCTGCATCATTGAACTTGCCCATGGAAGCAACGGTCACATCATACATCTGCGTTACATTCATGTTGAGGCTGCCTTCGTATACAAAAGACTTGCCTGCCATGTTGATGCCTGCGACCTGTCCCATCTCGACTGCGGTCGGCCACAGTGCATGGATCATGTTCTGATCGCCAAAGGTGGTCGGGCCCGCTGCAACGTCGCCAGCGGCATAGATATCAGAAACATTGGTCTGCATGCAGCAATCGACCGGAATGCCGCGCTCTACGATCACGCCGCTGTTTTCAAGGAACTGTGTGTTCGGGCGTACACCGGTACCAACGATGATGAAGTCAGCGGCGATCGGCTCCTTGTCCTTGAGGTGGACGAGGAAGGAGCCGTCCGGCAGCTTCTCGATCTTTTCGGTCACGGTGTCCGTGTGCAGCGCAACGCCGGCATCATGGATCTTCTGGGTCAGGATCTCAGCACCCTTGACATCCAGCACATTCGGCATGATACGGCTCATCAGCTCGATGACGGAAACCTCTAAACCACGGAACTTTGCTGCCCAAGCGGCTTGCAGGGCAACGAAGCCGGAACCAATGACAACAACGCGCTTGCAGCGATCGAAGCAGGGAGCCAGTGCGTCAACATCCTTTTTCGTCCACATGTGGTAGATGCCTTCCTGCTTGACGCCCTCGATCGGGGGATCGACTGCGTAAGAGCCGGTCGCGATCAGCACTTTGTCATACGGGTACACGGTGTCCCCGCAGATGACCTGCTTTTTTTCCGGATCGATCGCGGTCACGGTCGCCTCGATGCACTCTGCGTTGTATTCCTTGAAGAAATCAGCGGTGCGGATGCTCATTTTGTCATAGGACAATTTTCCGCGCAGGACATACGGCAGAAGTACACGGGAATAAGGGATCGTACCTTCCTTGGACAGGATGGTAACATGGCTTTCCTGATCGTGCTTGCGGAAAGCCTGCAATGCAGACAGACCGGCTGCACTGTTGCCAATGATTACAATATTCAAACGTATCACCACTCCAACATTTTGTATTCTAACAATTTCTTTCATTGAGACTATGATAAAAATATCACAAATTATTTTGTTAAAAAATAGTGAAACAGGATCTGACAAAGAAAACACGATAAAAATTAAAATTTTACACTTTCCGCGCACCCTCTTTGCTGAGACTTTGTGATAAAAAAAACGATGAGCGATGCCCGCGTATGGGGCATACATCTCATCGTTTTGGGTTTCAAAAGGGGAAAATCACGCGGTTGCGGAGGAATATTCGTGCGCTTTTCAGCCGATCTCCTGTCCCTCGGCGGGCAAGATCTCGGCGAGCGGTCTCGCGTGCTCCAAAAGAAAGGTGCAGATTTTTTCGATTTCATCGAGTGCAAAACGGGGAACTGCTCCGGTTTTCAAGGTCTCGTCATCGGTCACGACTGCAAGATAATGCACCGGTGGAAAGGGCAGTCCCTTCTGTGCCGCCTTGCGGCAAATGCCGATCTGCGGAATGGGTTCGTTTTTATAGCCCTCCACCAAAATGAGATCCACATCGTGTACAAGGCGGAGGTTGTCCCAGAGCGTATGGGGACGCTGATCGATGACTGCCGTTTTTTGCGGCGAGGACAGGATCACCATATCTGCACCGGCTTGCGTGAACCGCCAGGAATCCTTGCCCTCTCGGTCGATCTCGAACCCATGCACATCATGCTTGATGACCGCAACACGCGTGCCAAGTGCTTTGAGTGCAAGCACCAGCTTTTCGACCAGTGCGGTTTTTCCGGTGCCGGAAAAGGCGGAAAAGCCAATGATTTTTACAGGGGGCATAGGTACCTCTCTTTCTGGTGTGGTGCACGCGGAAAAATCATGCGTGCAGCTCGGATTCTACGACACACTCGTTTTTGATCTGTCCGACCAATTGCTGAAGGGCGTCGATGACATGGGGGCGGGTATCTCCGCCGATCAGGACATACATGATATCGTCCTGAAGCGCGAGGTCGCCCTCGTTCAGCCAGACGCGGACATAGTAGATCCCGTCGCAGGTACGCGCCTGCGCGATCGCCTGCTCGACCTTTGCGGCATCATAGGAAAAATACATGCCGGTCACCGGCTGGGTATCGGTCGCGCCATTGCGCACCATTGCCTTGGCGGTCTCGCGTACCGTGCCATTGTGTACGAGGTACATGCCGACCTTTTTTGCGTCAGCATGGGTCTTGGCTTCTGCCAGCCACTGATCCATGGAGGGAGAAGGTTGCTTGCTCATATCGATAGATCTCCTTTTCGGGGGAATGGTTTTGACAAATGCACACTCACGGTGTGCCGACGGGCTGGGCACAGTCTGCCGATCCGGCAGAGTAGAGCATATCCAGTCCGTGCCGAACGGAATCGATCACGGCGAGGATGTTTTCCCGTGCCGCCTTTTCACTGCCAGGCAGGTTGATGATGAGACTGCGGCCGCGAATGCCTGCTGCACTGCGCGACAGACAGCCGCGCGGCGTGACCTGCATGCTTGCCATGCGCATGGCTTCCGGAATGCCGCGCGTCTCACGCTCGACCACGGCGAGGGTGGCTTCGGGGGTCACATCGCGCGGAGAAAATCCCGTGCCGCCCGTGGTCAGGACAAGTGCGATCTTTTTTTCATCGCAGCAGCGGACAAGCTCCGCCTGGATCTGCTGCATTTCATCTGGAATGATGGTGGTATGGACAACCTCGAAGCCGTGCGCCTGTGCGATCTGCACGATGGCAGGGCCGCTCGTATCCACCCGTTCGCCGCGTGCGCCCTTGTCGCTCACGGTGATGACAGCTGCTGTATATGTCATTGTTTTTCTGCCTCTCTCTTGAAATCACCGTGGACGCCGCCTGTTTTTTCCAGCAGACGGATATCCGTGATGACGATATCTTTTTGTACCGCCTTGCACATGTCGTAAACGGTCAGGGCTGCGGTGGAAACCGCGGTCAATGCCTCCATTTCCACGCCTGTGCGCCCTGCACAGGAAACGGTCGCGGTGATCTCCACGCTGTACCGTTCTTCGTTCAGGGAAAGTTCCATGTCGATGCCGTTGATCTGTATGGGGTGGCACATGGGGATGAGCTCGGAAGTGCGCTTGGCTCCCATGATGCCGGCGATCTGGGCAACCGTCAGCACGTCCCCCTTTTTCATGCCGCCTGAGCGGATACGCCCAAAGGTCTCGGGGCTGACCAGCACGCGCGCGCCTGCGATCGCCTTGCGGCAGGAGGGATCTTTTTCGCCCACATCGACCATTTTGGCGCGTCCCTGCTCGTTGAAATGTGTAAAGTCTTGCATGTTCTGTATCATCGTATCCATAACCTCCTGTGCGTCAGCCGCCGATCTGGTTCATGTTGCGGCCTGCCTGACTGCGCTGCTCCGCCGAAAGATCCTCATGCTGTTCCGGCTTGGAAAAAATGGTGTGTTCAAATTGTGCGCGCATCTGCTCACGGGTCATGCCCTTGATGGAAAATTCCTGTGGGGAATGCAGACAGGGCTTGAGCTTGCCATCCGCTGTCAGGCGGATGCGGTTGCAGGCGGCGCAGAAATGATTGCTGAGGGAGCTGATGAGTCCGATCTGTCCCTGTGCGTTGGGCAGGCGGAACAGCTCGGCGACACCGCCGTCGTTTTCCTGCGCTACGGCATCCGGCAGGCGTTTGCGTACCTCAGTGTTGGGCAGATAGGCTGCCTTTCCAAAATCACCGCTGTCATACATGGGCATGAGCTCGATGAACCGGACATCGAGCGGGTATTTCTGGGTCAGTGCGGCAAGGGAAGTGATCTCGTCCTCGTTGAAGCCGCCGATCAGGATCGTGTTGATCTTGACGCGATCAAATCCGGCGGCAAGTGCTGCCTCGATGCCTGCCCAAGCCTTGTCCAGTGTGCCAACGCGCGTGATCCGATGGTATTTTTCCGGATCGAGGGTATCCAGACTGATATTGACGCGGTTCACGCCTGCCTCGCGCAGAGGAACGGCAAGCTCAGAGAGCGCGATGCCGTTGGTGGTGATGGCAAGATCTTCGATGCCCTCGACCGCGGCTGCACGGCGGCAGATGGAAAGGATATTTTTCTTGACCAAAGGCTCACCGCCTGTGATGCGCAGCTTGCGCACGCCGAGCGATGCGGCCGCTTCGACCGCTGCGATCATTTCATCTTCGGTCAGCATTTCGGCGTGATCTTTTTTGCAGATCCCGTCCTCGGGCATACAGTAACGGCAGCGCAGATTGCAAAGCTCTGTCACGGAAAGCCGGAGGTAGGTGATGCGTCGTCCGTAGGTGTCGATCATGCTCAATATCTCCCAAAGGTGCAGGTCGGGAAGTGGCAGGTCTTGCACATGCGGCACAGACCGCCTTCTTCCAAACGGATGAGATCTTCACGCGTCAGCTTGTCATTGGTGAAGATCTGCGGCAGCAGCACATCGAAAATGGTCGTCGGCAGGCTGATGGCTGCACCGGGAACGCCAAGGATGGCAACATCGTTCAGATATGCCACCAAGGTCATGTTGCCCGGCTGCGCGGGGACACCATGGGTGACGATCTCTGCACCCAGACGGCGGATCGCGGTCGGGGTCAGGTCGTCTGGATCAACCGACATACCGCCGGTGAAGATCAGGAAGTTTGCGCCGTCGGAGAGGAATTTCTCAGCCGCTTCTGTAATCATATCCAGATCATCGTCGCAGATGGTCACGCCTAAGATCTCGCAGGGATAGTGGGTCATCTTTTGGCGCACGACCGGCTCGAACTTGTCCTGAATACGGCCGTGATAGACCTCGGAGCCGGTGATGATGACACCGATCTTGTGGTGTACATAGCGGCGCAGCTCGAGCAGCTTTTCGGTGCGGCACAGCTCCTCGGCGCGGGCGATCTGCTCCTCCTTGGTCACGAGGGGGACGATGCGCATGGAAGCCAGACGGTCGCCTGCCTCTACGGGGAAGTGGTCGGGCAGGGTGGAGATGGTGATATCACCGATGGAGTTGATCTCGTGCAGCAGCTTGGTGTTGACGCGGAACATACCGCGCGTATCTGCCATGAGCAGCACCTTACCCTCGGCAGGGCCGTCATAGTGCGCCCCTGCCACGGGAGCCATGGCAGCCATACGCAGGGCGCAGTCGTCCTCGTGTACCTCTCCGGCGTGCTCCTCCCAGACAAAAATGGTCTTTTTGCCATAGTCGAGCAGCTTGGGGATATCTTCTTCCTGAATGACATGGCCGCGCTTGAACGCCGCGCCCTTGAAGCCGTCATACATGGCGGTGATATCGTGGCAGAGCGTCATGCCGACGGCATCGATGGTATTTACTTTCTTCATAGCAAAAATCCCTTCAGTATGGTATTTTTTTCCAGTTTTCCGCTTCCGGCAGGTACGATCGCCATTGCATTGCAGCCGATCGTGCTGCTCAGGACGACATTGCCCTGTTCTTTAGGCAGGCGAAGTCCGACCGTGCCGTCTGAAAGATCGAGCGTGCCGCGCAGGAGACGGGTGGCAGGGCTCTTTTTGGAGAACCCTTCCCGCAGGGTCAGGGTGATCTCCTGTGGGATGGGGTCGCGATGACCTGCCATTTTGCGCAGGGCAGGCAGGGCGATCGCGTAGAAGTTGGTGATGGAGGAGGCGGGGTTGCCGGACAGTCCGCAGACCAGCTTTCCATCCTTCATGCCGTAGGCGCAAGCCATACCCGGCTTGAGATCCACGCCGCGGAACAGCAGGTGGACACCGGCACGTTCCATCGCGTCCGGTGTAAAGTCGTAGTCGCCTACGGATACCCCACCGGTGGACAGGAGCGCATCGCAGGTCTCCAGACCCTTTTGCATCAGGCGGGAGATCGCGTTCGGATCATCTTGGGCAAGTCCCAGATAGACCGGCTCGAAGCCGTTGCTGCGCAAGATGGCTTCCAAGGCGTGCCGGTTGGAGTTGCGGATCTTACCGGCGGCAAGCGGCTGCTCCGTTTCGATCACCTCGTTGCCGGTCGAGAGGATGCCCACACGCAGTCTGCGATAGACGCATGGAGCGGCGATGCCCTGCGCGGAAAGCGTGCCAGCCGTGCCGCCGTCGATGAGATCGCCCTGTTTTGCAAGGACAGCTCCCTTTTGAACATCCTCGCCCGCCCGCACGATATTGCTTCCGGCAGCATAGGCGCGGAACAAAGTCACGGTTTCGGCGGTGAATTCGGTATGCTCATAGGGACAGACCATATCCGCACCCTGCGGAATGGGCGCACCCGTCAGGATCTTGACGGCTGTACCGGTGCTTACGGTTTGGGTCGGCACGGCTCCTGCCGGAACTTCCTCCAAAATACGAAGCGTTACAGGGGTTTGTGCGCTCGCGTCTGCGGTATCGGCGGCGATGAGCGCATAGCCGTCATACGGGGAACGGTCAAAGGGTGGGATGTTTTCCGATGCGGTCAGATCAGCGGCTAAAATGCGTCCGCCGCAGCAGGAAAGGGGGCAGGTCTCAGTGTCGATCGCGGAAACCTGCGCAAGGAGAAGCTGCTGTGCTTCTCGAAAATCAATGTTTTCCAGCATGTGTTATGACTCCTTCAAGCACTGGATCTGTGCCTCTGGTAAATGGATTTGGATCTCCTCACAGCGCATGGCTTCCCATTCGGCTCTGCCCAGCTCCCAGACAAGGGGAGCGGCAGCTTTCGGGTGAGGGGAAAGTGTAAGGGTGACCGAAAAAGGGTTTTCGATCTCTTGCAGGACACGACAGCGAAGGCTGTTCGTGCCAGCTCCGGTGCGGATCGCCTGCGCACGGATGGCAACTGCGTCACAGGCGGGGTGTGAGACTGCGAGCGGAATGCCCCAGTCCTTGGCGAGGATATGGGTCTCATCCAGCCGCTCTGCCGATGAAATGTTCTGAAAGCCGGTCAGGATCGCGCCGCTTCGCGTCTGCGGTGCGGCAAAAACCGTTTTTTTGTCTCCGATCGCGGTCACCTGTCCGCGTGCCATCAGTGCCACGCGATCGGACAGGCGATAGACCTCCGCCTGATCGTGAGAGACCAGCAGCATGGGATTTTGAAAGGATTTTGTGAGTGCGCGGAGCTCTTCTTCCATCTGAAAGCGCAAATGACAGTCCAAAGCAGAAAGTGGTTCATCGAGCAGCAAGACCTCGGGTTCATTGACGAGGATGCGCGCAAGCGCGGTGCGCTGCTGCTGGCCGCCGGAAAGCTGATGGGGACGCAGCCGCTCCAATCCATTGAGCCGCATTTTGTCGATCATTTCGGCAACGGCAGTCCGCACCTGCTTTTTATCCCGCACACCTGCTGCGATATTCTGCGCGACCGTCATGTTGGGAAACAGGGCGTACTGCTGGAACAGATAGCCGATCCTGCGGCTTTGCGGTGGGACATCGATCTGTTTCGCGGAATCGAACAGGGGCGTGCCGTTCAGGATGATGCGTCCGCTGTCCGGACGGCAGATGCCTGCAATACATTTGAGCGTCATGCTCTTTCCGCAGCCCGAAGCCCCCAGCAGGGACAGGACATTGTCTTGTGCCTCCAAAGAAACTTGCAGATGGAAGTCTCCCAGTTTCTTTTCGATCTCTACCAGAAGTGACATCAGGCAAGTCCTCCCTTGGTTGTTTTTTTGCGTTCCAGCATATTGACGGACAGCAGGACGATGACCGAAATGGCGATATTGACCAGCACCCAACGGAAGGCGAGCCGATCATTTCCGGTGCGCCAAAGCTGATAGACGGTCGTTGAGATGGTAGCCGTTTTGCCGGGGATATATCCGGTCAGCATACTGGTTGCCCCGTATTCGCCCAAGGCGCGGGCAAAGGCAAGCACGGTGCCGGCGAGGATACCCTGCTTGCAGGCAGGCATCCGGATGCGCCAGAAGATATAGGTGTTGGAAAGTCCCAGAGTTTGTCCGGCGTAGGCGAGCGTTTCATCGAAGGCTTCAAAGGAGCTGCGCGCCGTGCGGTACATCAAGGGAAAGGTGACGACGATGGTGGAGAAAACAGCCGACCACCAGTGCATCGTGAGCTTGAGATCCAGCTGTTCGAGCATCCATGCCCCGATGCTGCTGCGCGGCCCGAGTACGCGAAGCAGAAGATAGCCGACCACGGTGGGAGGCAGGACGAGGGGCAGGGTCAGAAAAACATCCAGAGTCCCCTTGACCAGCCGCGGCATACCTGCGATCTTATAGGCGGTGAAGATCCCTGCGAAAAAAACGAATCCGGTACTGATGAGCGCGATGCGCAGGGAATTGAGCAGAGGGAACCAATCCATACGATCGACCTCGCTTGCTTGCAATCAGGATGCAGGGGTAAAGCCGACGGATTCAAAGACGTCCATGGCCTTGTCGGTGGTGAGATAGTTCAGGAAATCCTGTGCTTCCTCCGAATGCTTGCTGACGTTGAGTACCGCCGCCGGATAGATGACCTGACCGCACATTTCCGCAGTCGCGGTATCCACAACGGTCAGGCCGGCGGAAGCGGCATCGGTCGCATAGACGATCCCGCAATCGACCGCACCGGAAGCTACCTGCGCGGTCACTTCCTTTACATTCAGACCGTAGGTGATCTTTCCGGCGGCCGCAAGCTGTTCTTCATTCAAGTCGTAATAGGAGAGGATCTTTTGGGTATATTGTCCGACCGGAACATCGGCATTGCCCATTGCCATCAGGATCGCGCTGTCGCTGAACTTGTTTTTCAGCGTCTCATAGCTGTCGATCCCCGCTGGATTGCCCTCTGGAACGGTGAGAACGACCTTATTTTCCAGCAGATCGATCCGAGAATCATGCAGGACGAAGTCCAGACCATCCGGATTCTTGTCAGGAGCTGCCTGTGCATCCAGTGCGTTCATCTGCTTGGGTGCA
>JARIAV010000149.1 GCA_029257685.1 Butyricicoccus sp. | reverse complement strand
GTACCCAATATGCCCGGTCTGTTCAAGAGCGTTCGTTTCCTCACAACTGCTGTCGCAAGCGAAATGAGCTATGCTGCGGATGGCAGCCTGCAAAAACAGGCACTGTTCAGTATCGGTCTCATCCTGTTCCTGTTCATCCTGTCCATCAACCTGCTCCTGAACCACTTTCTCAAAAAAGGAGATACCGCAAAATGAGTGATCTTTCTTCTGTACAGTCCATGCCTGCCGTACATGAACATCTCTCCTATGCTGCACGCCGCCGCATAAAGGGTGGACTGCTGACCGGTGTCATGTATGCCTGTGCAGCATTCACCGTCCTGCTGCTGGCAGGGCTGCTCGGCTACATCTTTGTCCGCGGTCTGCCTGCCATCTCATGGGAGCTGCTTTCCACGAAGCCCAGCATCCTAAAGGACACCATCGGCATCCTGCCCAACCTGCTCAACACGCTATACATCATCTTGCTCACGCTTCTCATTGCACTGCCTCTGGGCGTGGGAGCGGCTGTCTATCTGACCGAATACGCCACCAACCGCAAATTCACACAGATCATCGAATTTGCCACCGAAACGCTTGCAGGCATCCCCTCGATCATCTATGGTCTGGTCGGTATGCTGGTATTTGTCCGTCTGTTCGGATTCGGCACCAGCCTGCTTTCGGGCAGCCTGACCCTCGTGATCATGATCCTGCCCACCATCATCCGTACCACACAGGAAAGTCTGAAAACCGTACCCCAGAGCTTTCGTGAGGGTGCGCTCGGTCTGGGTGCGACCAAGTGGCACATGATCCGTACCATCATCCTGCCCTCCTCCATGAGCGGCATCATCACCGGTTGTATCCTGTCCATTGGCCGTATCGTGGGCGAAAGTGCCGCCCTCCTCTTTACTGCCGGTACCGGCACGCTCATTGCGCAAAACCTGTTGGACGCTTACGCCCGCGATGGCGGCACACTTTCCGTTGCACTTTATATCTACGCCGGCGAGCGGGCAGAGTTCGAGGTCGCATTCGCGATCGCTGCGATCCTGCTGATCGTTGTGTTCCTGCTCAATATGGCGGCAAAGCTCGCACAAAAACACCTTACCCCTAACACCCAATAAACAAAGGAGTTCGATCCTATGGCTGATTTCCATACACCCATCATTCAGGCGCACGATCTGCATCTGTATTACGGCGAAACCGAAGCCCTCAAGGGCATCGACATCGATATTCAAAAAAACGAGATCACCGCACTCATTGGCCCCTCCGGCTGCGGAAAATCCACCTTTCTCAAAACCCTGAACCGCATGAACGATCTGGTCTCCAATGTACGCATCACAGGCGAGGTCAGGCTGCATGGGCAGGATATCCTCGCTCCAGATGTGGATGTGACCGACCTGCGCCGCCAAGTGGGTATGGTTTTCCAAAAAGCCAATCCCTTCCCCATGAGCATTTTCGATAACATTGCCTACGGACCCTCCCTCCACGGCAAGCACAGCCGAGCGGAGCTGGAGCAGATCGTCGAAAGTGCCCTGCGTGGTGCAGCCCTGTGGGATGAGGTCAAGGATCGCCTCAAAAAGAGTGCGCTCGGTCTCTCCGGCGGACAGCAGCAGCGTCTGTGCATTGCGCGTGCGCTTGCCGTACAGCCGGAAGTGCTGCTCATGGATGAACCGACCAGCGCACTTGACCCCGGAAGTACCCTGCGCATCGAGGATCTCATGGCAGAGCTGAAGAAAAACTATACGGTCGTCATCGTGACCCACAATATGCAGCAGGCGACCCGCATCTCCGATAAGACCGCCTTTTTCCTGACCGGAGAGCTGGTCGAATTCGGAGACACCCGCCAGATCTTCACCAACCCGAAAGAACAAAAGACCGAAGACTATATCACCGGCCGCTTTGGCTGAGTTTGGAGGCAATTTATGCGGAATGTCTATACGGAAGAACTCAACGCCATCACCCATCGTGTCCTCAAAATGGGAACGATGCTGGAACAGTCCATCGATGTCACGCGAGAGGTGCTGGAGCAGATCGATCCGGCGCGCGCAAAGCTGGTCATCGAGGGCGACGATGTATTCGACTCCATGGAGCGCAGCATCGAACAGGACTGCCTCAATCTGGTCGCCATGCAGGCCCCCGTTGCCGGAGACTGGCGGCGCATCGCCTCGATCATGCGCATGATCTCCGATCTGGAGCGCATCGCGGATCATTGCAGTGATATCTCGGAGTATGTCATCAACCTGTCTGAGCGTCCGCACGTTGTCCCGCCCGAGGGACTTTCTTCCATGCTCTCCCGCGTCAGATCCATGCTCCACGCGTCGGTCACTGCCTATATCGAACTCGATGTAGAGACCGCGCAGAAGGTCGTTGCGCAGGACGACGCACAGGACAACGCATTTGAACAGATGCGCAGCACCTTATGTACGCTCATGGCAGAGCAGCCTGAAAATATCCCACAATATGTCGATTATCTGATGATCGCCAAATATCTGGAGCGCATGTCCGACCACACCACGAACCTTGCGGAGTGGATCGCATATATCGTGCGCGGTGTGCTCGTTCCTTAAATTTTCTTCCCCCAAAACGCCTTGCAGATCGTGCAGGCGTTTTTTATTTTTTCAGGTTTTTTGTATTTTAGGGTTAAATTCTCCGATAACCTATGCTATAATAACAAAGATTATCGAAATGAACCGATTGGAGGAGAATGAACCAAATATTATGGAAACCATCATGAATTCACAAACCGCATCTTCTGACCTTGCTTCAGAGGATGTACGCAAACGCCTGCGCAAACTCCCCGGCTGGGTCAGCTGGCTGTTTGTCCCGCTCGCAGCTGCACTCATTATATTCTGTGCAACCTGGATCCAAATCGAAGACCAGCTGTTCACCTACCGCTTTTTCTGGGTCGAAAGCTTTTGGTGGCATCGCGCCGCATGGTTTGCAGGCTGGGTCTTTCTGATGCTTGTTTATCTGACGATCCTGGGTCTCAGCAATCGGCACTGGATCGCCACGCTCAGTACATCTGTTCTTTTAGGCATCCCTGCGATCATTTGTTATTTCAAGCTGTCCATCCACGGCGAACCATTCCTGCCTTGGGATCTTGCACAGGCCAGCGAAGCATTTGACATCGTTGGAAAAGTCAATCTGTGGATCTCCCGCCCTATGGTCGGCTCTGCCGTACTCCTGACCCTGCTCACCCTGCTTGCCTGCCTGCTCCCCAACCCGAAATTCACCTGGAAGCGCTGGCTGGCACGCACGGTGCTTCCGGCTATGGGTGTACTGTTCATGGTATTTGGCGTGTTCCTGCAGGAGAACGTGACCAAAAATGTTCTGTATATCTCACCGGACGCATGGATGCAGGATCGATACTACCGCAATTACGGTCTCATCACGGCATTCTTTACCAACATTCAGGTCATGCAGATCGATGCACCCGATCAGTACGGGGCAGAGCATGTACAGGAAGTGCTGCATGAAGTCGAGAAAAACCGCAATCAAAAGCCCTATTTTGCAGGCAGTCTTGCGGCAAAGGATCCCAGCGCAGTCGAGAAAAAGCCAACTATCATCTATATCCAGTCCGAAGCATTCTGGGATCCGACCGATCTGCCGGGTGTCACCTTCGATCAGCCGATCACGCCCAATATCCAGCGCACCCGTCAGGAAATGGCATTCGGCAAGTGCTTCTCCCCACGCTTTGGCGGCGGCACCTGTGATGTCGAATGTGAAGTGCTGACCGGCTTCTCTATGGAGTATCTGCCCAACAACTGCAAGCCTTATGTTGAGTACATCCATGCTCCTACCTCATCCATCGCCGCATTCCGCAAGGAACAAGGCTACCAGACCAAGGCGATCCATGGCTATTATGCAAAGTTCTGGAACCGTGAGCGTACCTATGCAAACCTCGGCTTCGATGACTTCATCAGCTTGGAGGACATGGAGGATCCGGAGCGTAAGCGTCCGATCGACTGGGAAAACGGTTTGGTCAGCGAGCAGGAAATGGCACGCCAGATCATTCAGGCATACGAGAGCAAGCAGGACGGCCCCCTGTTCCTGCACGCAGTCACCATCGAGAACCACTTGGCCTATGCACAGGAAAACTTCTCTGATGCGGAGCGCGTGCGCATCACCGCGGCACCGGAGGGCGTGAGCGAATACACCCGCGGCTGTCTGGAAGACTTTGCGACCGGTGTACGCGATACCGACGAAATGTGGGGTACGCTGACCGACTATTTCGACAGCGTAGACGAGCCTGTCATCATGGTCATGTGGGGCGATCACTATAACCCCATTGGAAATGGCATGAATGTATACAGCGCAACCGGATACGGCTCTGAAGATACCCGAGATCCCCGCGTGCATGGTACGCCACTCCTCATCTGGAGCAACTACCACAAGGAGCCGATCGACCTTGGCACCGTTGCCGCATATCAGGTGACCTCGATCACCAATGATATGTATGGCCTCGATCAGCCGCCATATTTCGATCTGCTCCGTCAGGAATTCGATCAGTACCGTGCAAAATCCGTAGGTACCGTGGTGGAACCGGACAACTCCTACCACCAGAACGGTCTGAATCCGGAACAGCAGGCATTTTTCGATGACCATTGGCTGCTGCAATATGATATGCTGTTTGGCAAAAACTATCAAAATGCGCCTGTGATCGAGAAACAGGAAGAATAAGCCTGTAAATCATAAAATACAGCCGAACGTGCCGACACAGGCGAAAAGCATTAAAAAAATCGAGTGTATGATTTTTCATACACTCGATTTTTTATTAGAGACGCATCTGAACAACAGGGATTTCACCGAGAATCCGTGTATTCAATTCCTTCTTTGATGTGACCCAAACGACCTTATCCGTATATTTTTCCAAAATCTCTCTGATTTCCTTCAAGTTCTTCTTCTGGAAAATATCCGTCCACTTTAAAAGCGCATATATCGATTTTAATGTTTCTTTTTTCCCTTTTTCGATTCCAAGCAATCTTTTGACAGACCGTTTGAGTATCCGAATTTTGTACAGGTACTTCGGCATATCCAAGACATAGATTCGATCTGCATCCTGAAAGCATTGCTGTACCCATGCATAATAAACGCCTTCAATGATCCAGTCCTGTTGCAACAATATCTGCTGCAGCAAAATCGTTCTTTTCTCTACTGGCATTTTCACACCATATCCCTCTGCATTTTGATCCCATTGAATATCATCCAAATCAAAATGTGGGATTCCGTATCTTGAGGAAAGTAAGTCTGCCAGATACGTTTTTCCAGAGCCACTGCATCCTATGATATGGATCTTCATAATAATGACTCCTTATGAAATATCATGTATGAAACCATACTTTTTTATTTTGTCTCACCTGCTGCAAGCCGCGCTACAAGATCGGTATCAGCCGGACAGAACGCGAATTGATGAAGTTCCTGCCGCTGCACCCAGCACAGACCATGATGCACACGCATCTGCACTGTCCCCTCAGCAATGTGCCCCCAGAAAAAGGTAAAGGCGATTTCCTGATCGGGATATGTAAACCGATGCTGATCGAAGATCCCATCGAGCTTGATTTTTACGCCCAGCTCTTCCTCGCATTCGCGTACCGCGCAGGCTTCCATCGTTTCCCCTGCTTCCCGTTTGCCGCCCGGAAACTCCCAAAGACCTCCGCAGTTTCCACCTGCCTTGCGGCGGCAAATCAGGATCTGATCCTGTTCATCGGTCAAAATGACTGCTGCAACTTCCAACATACTTTTTCTCTTCCTCCAAGCTATCGTTTGTACGCTCCAAAAGGGCTGCACCCTGTGCAGCCCTTTATATTTCAAACTATTCAGTTGTGCCCATTCTATGTTCCGCATTTCCGCTGGTCTCGCATTGACCATCTGCCTTGGTTCTTAAAAACTTTCCATCGGCGCGTAGTCTGCCGGAGCCATACTCATCAGTATGCCCATCGGAAGATTGCTCCCAGATAACGTCGTTTCCGTCGGCTGTTCGGCTTAGTGGGCACCGGCGAGTCGCGCGGTGCGGAACTGCTGTTCAATTTCACTAACCATTGGACTCACCCCTTTCAGTAACATTCAAATAATGAGAAGATATCTGTTTGCTTTGACCTCACCTCATTTCTTTTGTTGGTATTATATTACCACCCTTCCCCCCTTTCGTCAAGCGATTTGCGCCTTATTTCTGTACAAAAAAGCCGTGTAAAGTTCTACATAATGCCTCTTTTTATACGCATAAAATTTTGATATAATAATAGTACTGGGCTGTTTTTTGTCAAAGACGGTCAGCCCTCCATACTCATGAAAAGGAGTATTCTTACGATGAAAAATTTTAGTTATTATATCCCCACACGCATTTTCTTCGGCGCAGGCAGCGTCAAAAAGCTCGCGCGTGCCAAACTGCCCGCCGGAAAAGGACTGCTCATTACAGGCGGTTCCTCCACGACCAAGCTCGGCTATGTCGATCGTGTATGTGAAGCGCTCGCAGAGGGCGGACACGAAATGATCCTCTATACCGAGGTGCAACCCAACCCAACCATCGAGTCGGTCCGCGCATGTGCAGACCTTGCACGCAAGGAAAATTGTTCCTTCGTTGTAGGGCTGGGCGGCGGCTCCTCGATCGATACCGCCAAGGCCGCGGCTGTCATGGCGACCAACGACGGCGATTGGTGGGATTATGTATTCGGCGGCTCCGGCAAGGGACAAAAGATCCAGAACGATCCGCTGCCGATCGTAGCCATCACCACCACAGCAGGTACCGGCACAGAAGCCGATCCTTGGACAGTCATCACCAACGGGGCAGAAAAGATCGGCGGCGGCACGGAAAAGACGTTCCCCACTCTCTCGATCGTCGATCCCGATTTTATGATGACCGTTCCCCCACACCTCACTGCGTATCAGGGCTTCGATGCACTGTTCCATGCATGTGAAGGGTTTATTGCCTCCATTGCCAATCCCATCAGCGAAATGTATTCCCTCAAGGCGATCGAGCTGCTCGGTCGTTATCTGGCGCAGGCGGTCAACCACGGAAACGACGCGGAAGCGCGTGCCCATGTTGCACTCGCCAATACACTGGCTGGCTTTGTCGAATCCATGTCCTCCTGCACGTCAGAACATGCCATTGAACATGCACTTTCCGGCTTCCATCCCAACCTGCCGCACGGTGCAGGTCTGATCCTGATCTCACTCGAATATTACAAGCTGTTTGCGGACACCTGCGCGGATAAATTTGCACAGATGGCTCATGCCCTCGGACGCACGGACGGTGACTTCGTTGCTGCACTTGCCGATCTGCAAGCTGCATGCCATGTCGACACCCTGAAAATGAGTGACTTTGGCATAGACGGCAAGGACTTCGCACCCTATGCGGATCATGCCTTTTCTGATATGGGCGGACTGTTCCGCGTAGACCCGCGTGCCCTGACACGAGAAGATGTCATCGGCATCCTATCCCGCAGCTATCGCTGATCTAAAGGAGTATCCATGAAACACGTCCTCTTTATCGCAACCGGCGGCACACTCGCGTGTCGCCAAAGTGAAAATGGCTTGATCCCTGCGCTGACCGGAGAAGATCTCCTGACATTCCTGCCCGAACTCTCAACCCTCTGCACCATTACCATCGAAAATCTGTTTTCTATCGACTCCACCGATGTTACGACTGCGCACCGTGTACAGATGGCAGAGCTGATTTTCAGAGAGTATGCAAACTATGATGGATTCATTATCTCTCATGGTACGGATACGCTGTCTCACACGGCTGCACTTCTGTATCACATGCTGCGCGGCATCGACAAGCCTGTCCTGCTGACAGGTGCACAGAAACCCATCGGCGTTCCCGATTCCGATGCAGAGCGCAACCTACTCGATACCTTCCGTGTGATCGCCGCCGGATATCGCGGCGTTGCCGCCGTCGTACATGGCCGCATCATTCGAGGCAACCATCTTGTCAAGGTGGATTGTGAGGATATGGATCCATTCCGCTCCATCAATGCGCCCGTTGAGGGAACGATCGCCCCCGATGGCACGGTGCATCTCTGTCCACAAACGCCTGTATCCCGTCCATTCGAACTCATCCCCGTGAAGGATACCCGTATCTTTGTTCTAAGGCTGATCCCCGGATTGGACCCTGCTGTATTCTCCATGCTTTCCGGATATCAGCACGTCATCATCGAGGGCTATGGTTCAGGCGGTATTCCCGTATACTTGGAGACCGGTCTCAAGGCCTTGATCGAACAGGGTACAAACGTCTATATCACGACAGAATGTTTGTCCGGCTCTGTCGATCTCACCAAATATGCGGTGGGATGCCGCGCCGCGGCTTTGGGTGCTGTTTCACTTGGCAGCCACACCATCGCAGATACCGTTGCGTCGATCCTGTGCGGTACCTTGACAGACGAACCCTAAAATCGATTCCATTAAATAAAATCCCCATCGATCCTGTGCTCTAAAATGAGTACCGGATCGGTGGGGATTATGATTTGATCAGAGGCTATCTGAAAAGCGATCTAAAAAGCTGTGTCTGCCAGCTTCATCCCGCCAGCCAAGGATCTTTGCCGTATTGACATTTTTGACTGCATTGAGGATATTCGCCTCGACCTGCGGATTCTCCGATGCCAGCTTTGCAATCAGGGCTTTGATTTCCGCACGCTTGGTGTTGCCCTCCTTAGTATGCGCCGGACAGGCGCAGGGCAGGAATTGAAGTGCACTGGCCTCGACCCATGCAGTAACTGCCGCCTCTCTCACGAGATACAGCGGACGGATCAGCTCCATCTCTGCATAGTTGGCGCTTTTCAGGCGCGGCAGCATGGCTTGGATCTGTCCGCCATACAGCAGCCCCATGAGTACCGTCTCGATCGCATCATCGTAATGATGCCCCAGCGCGATCTTGTTGCAGCCACGCTGCTTGGCCTCGGTATATAAGTACCCGCGCCGCATCTTGGCACATAAGAAACAAGGGTTTGCCGCGGCATGATTGCCTGCCACTTGCAGCACATTGGTATCGAACATCTCCAAAGGCAATCCCAAATGCTCCATATTCTTCTCGATCTGCTGTCGATTCTCCGGTGCATATCCCGGATCCATCGCAAGGCAAGTCAGTTCAAACCGGATCCCACTGTGTCGCTGATAATCCTTGAGCAGCAACGCAAGCAGGGCAGAATCCTTGCCGCCGGAAATACAAACCGCAATGCGGTCGCCTTCAGACACCAATCCATATTCACGGATCGCCTTCACGAATGGATCACGGATCTTTTTTGAAAACTTTGTATGTAAAAGGGTTTCGATTTCCTGAAGTTCCATAATGATATCCTCCTGTCTTTTTATGATGCCAGAACTTCTCTCACTTGTCAAAAGAATTTATGCAGGCAACCATTGTATAGTATATACAAATTTATCTTTCGTTTTTTATCTATTTGGTACAAGTCAATCGTTGCAATTTTCTGTGACTTCGTGTATCATAAGAATAGAAAAGTAAATGGCATAAAGCAAAGATCTTTTGCATGTTTCATTACTTTTTATGCTTAAGATATTTGTTGTATCACCAACAAAATTACATTTTGCTATTTATCTCTTTTCTCTACCTTCTCTTTCTCTTTTTCAGAAAAACACACCATCAGGTGTGTTTTTTCTATTTTTCAGTCATTTTATATCCCATATAAAAAGGGCGATCTCAAATCGCCCTCTTACAGTGTTTCTTATCGGTTCGGCTTTTCATCCTGCACCTTCCAGCGGATCGCCACTGCATCTGGCACGGGCTCGTCCATCAGGAACTTCAAACAATTCAGAGAAAAACGCGCTGGCGATTCCGCCGCAATAAAATGGCTTCCGCGCAGGACTGCCATCTGTGCATGTGGTATTTCATGCGCCATCGCCTGTGTATGAGACAGACGAACCATATCATGCTCTCCCACGATCACCAATACCTGCTGCTCAATCAGCTGCAGATCACGCAGTCGTACCCCATATCCGTGTGTCATAAGTGCAAGCACATCTCTTTTGCTGCGGATCTTGGGATCCAGCGGTGCCAGTGCTGTCATAAGCCCTACAGTTGGATACAACGGCAGCTGCACCCATGGTACGATACCCCACAGCATGGAAACGTTTGCACCATTCAGGATCAGCTTATCCACGCGCTGCGGATACAGCATCGTAAATTTGATGGCAAGGTTTCCACCGTCACTGAATCCCAGAAAATGTGCTTTCTCGATTTCCAGTGTGTTGAGCAGTGCGCAGAGATCTTCTGCCATCGTATCAAAATCAAGATTTGCCGTGCCACGCCCTGAACGTCCATGTCCGCGGCTATCCACTGCGATCACACGGAAGAAGTGTGACAGATATGGAATACATTTCTCAAAATAAGTGCTGTCCTCTCCATTTCCATGCAGCAAAATCAGTGGTGTGCCACTTCCCCAGCTATAATACGCGATCTGTGTATCTGGGCGTGCTATATACTGTACATCAAACCGCACACAATCAGACATTTTCAAAAACCTCTCTTATTTATTTGGGTATTATTTTACACCCTTTCCGCCGGAATAGCAAAGGATTTCCGGAAATTTCATAAAAAAATCACAATTTAAGAATGATTTCTTTGTAAAGAAATCAAAAAAGCAGACCCTTTCGAGTCTGCTTTGTGTGCGCGCCGTGTTATCTTCCCGGGCCGTCGCCAGCCAAGTATTTTCACCGTTCATGAGCTTAACTACTGTGTTCGGAATGGGAACAGGT
>JARIAV010000137.1 GCA_029257685.1 Butyricicoccus sp. | reverse complement strand
GGTGATGACGAAGACAAAACCCGTCCAGACGATGGTCAGGCTGAAGAAGCTCTTGCGTTCCGACTGTGGAACAGCGGTCAGTTCATAGTCAGAGCCCTGTGTGGTGCTCTGTTGTTTTGTGGATGCCATGTGTATACTCCTTTCGAAATCTATCTTAAAAAACGAAGTTGATCCCCATATTTTTTTGGGGGGATGCAGCAGAGCTTGCACAGAGAATGTATGATCTGTGTGGAAAGGAGTGTATACAGGGAAGGAGAGGAAGGTACGCTGGGTAGTCATAACAGGTATTACCTTACAAAAAATAAAAAGAGTGCATCTTTTTGGGATGCACTCTTTTGTATTCAGCTATGCAAGTAATGTGCTACAAGCTCCTGCATAAGTTCATCGCGGTCGATCTTGCGGATCAAGCTGCGCGCATTGTTATGATTGGTGATGTAGGTGGGATCTTCGGAAAGAAGATAGCCGACAATTTGATTGATCGGATTGTACCCCTTTTCCTTGAGGGCATCATAAACAGTGGTAAGAACGCGCTTCATCTCGGTGTTTTTGTCATCCACGAGGCTGAATTTTCTGGTTCCGTCGAGCATTTTGGCTGCCTCCTTTCAATTCTTGGAAAGCTCTGTATATAGAATAATACATTTCGACGAAAAAGTAAAGTCTTTTATCCGCGCAGGACAGCGGCAAATTCTGTTTCCAGAGCGGTGATCGCCTTTTTCATTGCGCGGTCACATTCCTCATCGGTGAGGGTGCGGTCAGCGGCACGCAGGCTCATGGAGTAGGCAACGCTCTTTTTGCCTGCGGGGATCTGGTCGCCCTGATATACGTCGAACAGCGTAACCGATTCGAGGATAGCTCCAGCTGCCTTTTCGATCGCCTTTTGCAGGGAAGCGACCGGGATCTGCTCATCGCACAGCACGGCGATATCGCGGGTGGACGCAGGGAACTTGGGCAGCGGCTGATACAGCTTGACCGGATCTGCGCAGGCAAACATTGCGTCGATCGCAAGCTCAGCAGCAAGCACTTCTTCCTGCATCCCATACTTCTTGGCAACCAGCGGATGGATGGTGCCGAATACGCCCAGACGGGTCTCGCCTGCAAAGATCTCTGCACAGCGGCCCGGATGGTAGGACGGATTATCACGCACAGCGGAGAAGGAAACATCCTTGAGGTTCAGCTCGCGGCACAGGGCTTCGAGGATGCCCTTGAACTGGAAGAAGTCCATCTGTCCATAGGTGCCCATGGTGAGGATCTTTTCCTCATGCGGCAGCACTTCGGGATCGGCCTTGCCGTCCTTGATGGTTGGGGTGTAGATGGTACCCAGCTCAAAGAGGGAAGCGACCGCGTTACGGTGTGCGTGGTTGTGTGCGAGATTGTCCAGCATAGAGGGCAGCACGGTGGTGCGCATGATGGAGAAATCTTCACCGAGCGGGTTCAGGATGGTGGTGGAGATGCGGCGTACATCGTTTTCCGGCAGGTTGATGGCATCATAGAACTTGGGGCTGATGAAGGAATGGCTCATGGCTTCATCAAAGCCAGCCATGCGGCAGACGGAAGAAACCGTGCGTTCCAGCTGCTGCTTGGGGGTGAACTCACCCTGTACCATTTCGCCTGCATAGAGGGTGGTCGGGATATTGTCATAGCCATACATACGCGCGACCTCCTCGGCGAGATCGCAGGTGCGCTCGATGTCGATGCGGAAGCCTGGAATGGTCACGATGCCGTTTTCCACCTGAAAGTCCAGACGCTCGAGGTATGCGATCTGCTCCGCTTCGGTCAGGTGGATGCCGAGCAGGTCATTGATCTTCTGTGGCTCGAATGGCAGGGTCTTGGGCGCAGCGGCAGCCGGATAAACGTCCACTGTGCCGTCGATGACTTCGCCTGCGCCCAGCTGCTCGATGAGCTCACATGCGCGGAGCAGGGCAGGCATGGTAAGGCTCGGGTCGAGTCCCTTTTCAAAGCGGCCGGAAGCCTCGGTGCGCATACCGAGTGCCTTTGCGGTCAGGCGCACGGTCGCGCCGTGGAAGCAGGCAGACTCAAAGACGACAGTTGTAGTGCTGTCCGTGATCTCGGAGTTTGCGCCGCCCATGACACCGGCAACGGCAACGGGCTTGGAGCCGTCGCAGATGGCGAGCATTTCGTCCGTGATCGCGCGCTCCTGTCCGTCCAGTGTCTCGATGGATTCTCCGGCACGCGGACGGCGCACGACGATCTTGCCGTCAGACAGACACGCATAGTCGAATGCGTGCATGGGCTGCCCGTATTCGAGCATGACATAGTTCGTGATATCCACGATATTGTTGATGGGGCGTACACCGGCAGCGTGCAGACGTTCGCGCAGCCATGCCGGAGAAGGCTCGATCTTGATGTTCTTGACGACCTTTGCCGAGTAGCGGGAGCACAGGGTCGGCTCCTCGATGGCAACGGTGATATAGTTGGCGATATCATCGCCGCAGCCCTTGACGACCGGCTCCTTGACGGAGAACGGGCGATTGAAGGTCGCCGCGGTCTCACGCGCCAGACCGATGACGGACAGGCAGTCCGGACGGTTGGAAGTGATCTCGAATTCTGCAACGTCTTCGTTGAGTCCCAGTACGTCCTGTACCGGAACACCGACCGGTGTGCCCTCCGGAAGCAGCAGGATGCCGTTTTCGCAGGCATAGGGGACGCAGCCGAGATCGAGTCCCAGCTCCTGGAACGAGCACATCATGCCATTCGAGGCAACGCCGCGCAGCTTGCCCTTGGTGATCTTGACGCCGCCCGGCAGGGTGGACTTGTGCAGGGCAGCCGGACAGATGCGGCCAACGGTTTCTTCGGTGATGTTCGGTGCGCCGGTGACGATCTGAACGGGCTCCGCCTCACCGATATTGAGCTGGCAGATCATGAGGTGGTCAGAGTCCGGATGCTTTTCAACAGACAGGATCTCAGCGGTTACAACGCGGTCAAGCTCCGCGCCGAGGTTTTCGATGCCCTCGACCTTGGAGCCGGACATGGTGAGCGCCGCGGCATATTCCTTGCAGGAGATGCCGTCGATGCTGGTATAATCTTTCAGCCATGAAAGAGGCAGTTTCATTTTTTGTTCCTCCCAATATGGATCATAAGCAAATTTCAGTAAAATTAGAACTGATGCAGGAAACGAACGTCGTTTTCATAGAACAGACGGATATCGTCGATCTTAAAGCGACCCATGACCATACGCTCCAGACCGATGCCGAAGGCATAGCCGGAGTATTCGTTCGGGTCGATGCCGCAGGCTTCGAGTACATGGGGATGTACCATGCCGCAGCCAAGGATCTCGATCCAGCCCTCGCCCTTACACAGGCGGCAGCCTTCGCCGTGGCACTGATAGCACTGGATATCCATTTCAGCGGACGGCTCGGTGAAGGGGAAGTGGTGGGGGCGGAAGCGAACAACGGTATCCTCGCCGTAGAGCTTCTTTGCAAACAGCTCCAGAATTCCCTTGAGGTCGCTCATGCGGATATCCTTGTCCACGACAAGACCCTCGATCTGGTGGAACAGGGGGGAGTGGGTCGCATCGACTGCATCGGAGCGGTATACGCGGCCGGGCGCAATGATGCGGATGGGCGGCTTTTTCTTTTCCATGGTGCGGATCTGCATGGGAGAGGTCTGGGTACGCAGGACGACATTTTCGGAAATATAGAAGGTGTCCTGTGTGTCACGCGCCGGATGATCCTTCGGGATGTTGAGCGCTTCAAAGTTGTAGCGATCCAGTTCGACCTCAGGGCCTTCCGCGATGGAGAAGCCGAGGCCGAGGAAGATTTCCTTGAACTCGTCCAGTACAACGTTGAGCGGGTGCTTCTTGCCAACGGCAAGGGGCTTGCCCGGCATGGTCACGTCGATGGTCTCGCTTGCGAGCTTTTCCTCCAGCATTGCCTGCTCGAGGGATTCGGTGCGAGCCGTCAGAGCGGCTTCCAGCTGGCTGACGGTGTCGTTGATGAGCTGACCCATAGCCGGACGGTCTTCGGGGGAGACATCGCGCAGACCCTTGCGGATCGTGGTCAGTTCACCCTTTTTGCCCAAGTATTTGACACGGACGTCGCCCAGTTCACGGATGGAAGAAACCGCGCTGAGGTCAGCCTGTGCCTGCTCGAGGATGGATTCGAGCTGTGCTTTCATAAAAGAACACTCCTTATGACGCAAATGCGTTGATTGATGCAGCGAATATTCGCTGTGATGGATGTATTTTGTTTGGTGGAGGGAAACAAAAAAGCCTTCGTCCTATCTACTAGGACGAAGGCGTATATGCTCCGTGGTACCACCTAGCTTCACGGAAAAGATCCGTGCGCTTATTGCTCCGTAACGTGGAGAGGGACGGAAGCACCTACTGAAAAGGGTTCAGTGCTCCTGCTCACAGGCGAACTTCTCCGCAGGTTCTGACACAGCGGCTTCCAGCCGATGACCGCTGTTCTCTGAGAAAGAATGGATACGGGTACTTTCCTGTTCATCGCATTTTTACAGTATCATATTCGATATAGTATCAATATAGCATATTTTGTGTTTGATTGCAAGTGCTTATGCAGGATTGCATGTGATTTTTGGAAAACCGCAGGTTTTTCATTCCTCTTATCCTTATTTTGCTTTAGAAAGCAAAGGGAAAGGGTTTTGGAACGTCTATAGGGGTTTCATTTCTGCAAAATGATTTGCTTCGAGAAGCAGGGAAACGTGTCGCGGCCGCGCGACGGCGGCCAAAGAGCTGTAAACCTTGCGGTTTCCTCTGCCCTTTGGAATCCTCCCCATCCCTCTCCATCCGGTTTACCTTTCTGCCGCCGAAAGGGTGTGAAAGTATGAACTCCGCCACAGGCGGGTTTTATCGAGCCTTGTTTGGTGCTTGTTGTTTCTGTAATTATAAAACCTGTTTCTGCGTTGTTTGCATATACAGGACTGGAAACCTTCTTTGCGTTTTTGCAGGAAGGTTTTCGTTGTTTTATGGGATCTGCCGCGTTACCGCATCTGGAACGAGCCGACCAGTGTGCGCACTGGTCGGACTGTTCCAATGCTGCGGATTCTTTCTGCTGGCGGTCAGTGCTCGAACGTCCATTGCTCCTGCTTTGGGTGCTGGGCAACGTTCACGCGAGCGTTCATGGAGGGGCAAAAAAGAGTGCACCGCACCCATTTGTAAAAAGGCTGAAGAAGACCCGCCCTGCGGCGGAGGTCATACATTCCCACCCTTGGGGCACTTCCGCGGAAACGATCCGACCGCGGAAAACCCGCCTGTGGCGGAGCTCATACTTTCACACCCTTTCGGCGGCTGAAAGGCAAATCTGATGGAGAGGGATGGGTGGGCTTCATAAGGGCGGGGAAACCGCAAGGTTTCCAGCCCTTATGCCGCCGTCGCGCGGCCGCGACACGTTACTTTTTGCTTCCAAGCAAAAATTTCTTAGCAGAAAGGAAAACCCTACGGACGTTCCAAAACTTTCCCTTTGCTTTGAAGCAAATCTTTTCAGCAGAAAGGAAAACC
>JARIAV010000134.1 GCA_029257685.1 Butyricicoccus sp. | reverse complement strand
GTGTCGATGTCCTCCACATCGGTCGTATCGTACACCAGAGCCGGTAACGTGCGGATACAGTGCTTGCAGGTGGAAAAGATGTAAAGCTGTGGTCTGCCGTCCTCACCGAAGGCGAGGCGGTGGTGCAGCTGCATCTTGCCTGCAATGCGCTGATGATCGCCGGGATCGAAGTAGATGCCTGCGCGTTCCATGATCTCCGCGACGCTCTCGCCCATCTCCGCCTTGGTGATGGCAGGGTCTGCGATGCCGTGGATGTGCCGCCCCTTGAGGTTGGGGTCGTCCTGCTCGATGCGCCGGATCTCGGACGCAATGCGCGCAGGCTCCCACTTGACGCCCACGTTGGGTTCTCCTGTGCAGCCGTATAACTCACGGATGCGATACATACGGTCGTCGTGATCGACGGCATACCAGCCCACGGAAAAGGGGCGCGCGTATCCGAAATCGAAACCGCGATAGAGCTTCCAGCTCGCAGGGATCTTGAACGGCTCGATCACGTGCGTCCAGAGCCTGTCCTTGTAGTGCGCGGGATCGTTGCGCCACTCGGTGAAGACCTGACCAGAAAAGCTGTCCCAGTCGCCATAAAGAAACGCCTTTTTGTCCGCTTCTGAGAGGGACGCGAGCCGCGCCACATAGTCGGGATCGTTCGCCATGAGTGCGGCGTTGTCGAACACCGTACTCGGCACAAAGATGCGCCGTTTTTCGCGCGGTTCGCTGTGCCCGTCCGGAAAGACCACCTGCACGGTGTCCGTGATGGGGGTCATGGGCGGCGCGGCGGTGATGAACCGATCCTTCACCCAACCATGTCCCACGCCGCCGGGGTTCGCCGTTGCACGCATATAGACGCGCGTGCCTGCACCGTTCGGACGGTTACGCGAGACCAGATAGCTGTACTGGTCGTAGGTGAAGTGCGTCAGTTCATCGAAGCCGATGAAGTCGAAGGCACGTCCCTGATACTTGTACTTGTCCTGCTCGCGCTGCATCGCGCCAAAGGTGATGCGTGCGCCGCTTGGGAACGTCCAGCAGTGCCGCGTTTCGTTGAACTTGCAGCCAGGGAACGCCGGTGGGTAATACTTGCGGCTCTTGTCGAT
>JARIAV010000130.1 GCA_029257685.1 Butyricicoccus sp. | reverse complement strand
GTCATCGGGGTGACAGAACACGCCGCGATATCCCATCCGGAAATCGCTTTCACCCTGATCCGAGATGGGCGTCAGGTATTTTCAACCTCCGGAAACGGCAAGCTCATTGTGCCGGTGTTCTCGGTATTTGGCAAGGAGATGACCGCAAATCTTATTGAAGTACCCAAGTTTTCGCGGGAGGAGGTCTCCGCATGGGGCTATATCACAAAGCCCCACGCCGGACGACCCAATCGATCCATGCAACACTTCTTTGTCAATGGACGCTATATCAAATCTCGCGTCATGCAGGCGGCACTTGAAGAAGCTTATCGCAATCAAATCATTACGGGGAAATATCCTTCCGGCGTCATCTTCCTGACGCTTCCTCTGCATCTGGTGGATGTCAATGTCCATCCGGCAAAAACCGAGGTCAAGTTCGCACAGGAAAAGAATGTGTTCGACAGCGTGTATATCGCGTGCAAAAATGCACTCGAACAGACCGACAATGTGCCTGAGATCCGCGCGGCTGCGGAAAAACGCCCTGCGCGGCAGGATCCCCCCATGCGCGCAGAGCAGCAGACGCTGGTACTCCCAAAGCAGGAAGCACCCATGCCGGCTGCGCCGTCTGCACCCCCGACCATGGAGCACGCTTCGGCAGCACCTGCGCCTGCGCCGCCCAAGGCCGGACCGCCGCAGGCGGCAGAGCCGACAGGTGATCCCGTGACTGGCAAAAAAGGGAAGTATCCTGTGGTAGACAGCTATCAGATGCTCGGACGCACCATCAAGGTGCGCACCCTGCACACGGATGCGGAAAGCACAATGCCGCTGCATCAGAACCGCCTCAAAAAGCCGTATGTCGATGCGGACGACTTCGAGGAGGAAGAACACAAGCTGGGCTGGGATTATCTGCCACAGGTCGCGCCGCAAAAAGAAGCCGCTGCACCTGCTCCATCCGCACCAGAACCCGTACAGGTTCCGGAGCCTGCGCAAGGAGTGCAAAGCTCTGTGCGCGTGTTGGGGGAGGCGTTCCGCATTTATATCATCGCAGAGGATGAAACGGGTATCCTGCTGATCGACAAGCACGCGGCACATGAACGCATGATCTTCAACCGTCTGCGCCGAGAAGTCGATATCCCCAAGCAGGGCTTGCTCGCTCCTGTCATCTGTGAGGTCACACCGGAAGAATGTGCCGCACTGACCGAACAGCTGGACGAGATCCGGAAGATCGGCTTTGAGATCGACCCGTTCGGACAGAACAGCTTTGCCGTCCGTGCCGTGCCTGCCTATCTGGACAGTGCGGTCATTCCGGAAACGGTATCCGAAATGGCGGACAAGCTCATGAACAACCGTGTTCCCGTGCCCGACCGGCTGGATGATCTTATCCATACCGTATCCTGTAAATCTGCCATCAAAGCAGGCATGGATACCTCCCCGCAGGAGATGCAGGACTTTTGTGAGCGTGTACTCGCAGATCCGGAGATCACCTGCTGTCCGCATGGCCGTCCTGTGACCGTGCGCCTGAGCCGCTATGAGCTGGACAAAATGTCCAAGCGCGTCAATCAATAGGGGGGATGATATGCACAACCAACTGATTTGTATTACGGGGCCGACCGCCAGCGGCAAGACCGCGCTTTCCATCGCACTTGCGCAAAGGCTCGGCACGGAGATCATCTCCGCCGATTCCATGCAGATCTATCGCGGCATGGACATCGGCACAGCCAAGCCGACGGCAGAGGAACAGCAGGCAGTCCCGCACCATTTGATCGACATTTTAGAGCCGAACGAACCGTTTTCCGTGGCGCGATATCTCGAACACGCCGATGCCTGTGCCCAAATGCTGCTCAGCCAAGGCAAGATCCCCATCGTTGCAGG
>JARIAV010000116.1 GCA_029257685.1 Butyricicoccus sp. | reverse complement strand
AAGGTCAATCTGATGGAGAGGGATGGGGAGGATTCCAAAGGGCAGAGGAAACCGCAAGGTTTCCAGCTCTTTGGCCGCCGTCGCGCGGTCGCGACACTTCTCCCCTTGCTTTGAAGCAAGCCTATTTAGCAGAAATGAAAACCCGACGGATTTCCAAAATCTTTCCCTTTGCTTTGAAGCAAGCCTATTTAGCAGAAATGAAAATCCTACGGATTTCCAAAAAAGTCTCTCTTGCTTTGAAGCAAATCCTTTTAGCAGAAAGGAAAATCCTACGGACTTCCCAAAAAACATTCCCTTTGCTTGAAAGCAAAATCATTTCGCATAAATGGAACTGTTCTCACAGTTCCAACCCCTCCGCAGTCTGTGGAAACATAAATTGCACCCGCTGTACAAACAGCAAAAAATCCGCTATACTGTAGCTATACGATCCCTAAAATCATCAAAAAAGGGGGAATCCACCATGCTGACAGTTTGTCTCGCCGGAACAGGCGGCACCTTGCCCCTCTCCGATCGCTGGCTGACCTGCTGCTGGATCGAGGACGGCGGAAAAGCCATCCTCATCGACTGCGGCGAGGGCACACAGATCGCCCTCAAACAAGCAGGCTGCAAACTCAGCCATTTGGAAATGCTGCTGCTGACCCACTTCCACGCCGACCATATCGCCGGACTGCCCGGACTGCTCCTCACACTGGGCAATTACGGCAAGACCACGCCGCTCACCATCTGCGGCCCCAAGGGGGTACAGGATGTGGTACAATCGCTTCTGATCATCGCCCCCGTGCTGCCCTATCCACTCGTATTTCAGGAGCTTTCCGCGGAAAACGCAGGATTTTCCTGCTGGGGAGACGTGCAGGGAAGCTGCATCCCACTGTCCCACGGCGTGCCCTGTCTGGGCTATCGCATCGACCAGCACCGCAAACCGATATTCAATCCCCAAAAGGCGCAGGCACTCGGCATCCCGCCCAAGCTCTTTGGCAGATTGCACAGCGGACAGCCTGTGACCCTTGCAGACGGACGAGAGATCACACCGGATCAGGTGCTGGACGGCGCACGCGCCCCCGTCAGCCTGTGCTATTGTACGGATACCTTACCCATACCGGAAATCGCACGGTTCGCACAGGGTGCGGATCTCATGATCGCAGAGGGGATGTATGGCGAGGACACCATGCGCGAAAAGGTACAGGAGAAAGGGCACATGCTCTTTTCCGATGCCGCACGGCTGGCAGGAGAGGCAGGGGCGGCGCGCCTGTGGCTGACCCATTTCAGTCCGGCACTGGAGCATCCGGAGGACTTCATCGACGGCATACAGGAGATCTTCCCGGATGCTGTTGTCGGGACGGACGGTATGCGCATCGTGCTTGGACAGAAAACGGATACAAAATAACCGCAAACGGGAGGATATCCAAAAGGGATATGCTCCTTTTTTGCGGTCAAAAATACCCGCCTGCGTGCAGGATGGACGGGCAGAACAGGCGGGTATGGCGTATGTAGGGGGCTTCAATCGAGAAAGAGCGTATCGTCCTTGCGTTCAGCACACACTTTTTTGAGCTTGAGGCTGGCACCGGCGAGCAGCACCTTATTTACATGCCGCGCGTGCTCCGGACAGACCGCGATACAGCGCATACAGGAAATGCAGGCGGCTTTCTCCAGCTTTGCCGGATCGTCCTTGGGGATCGCACCGACCGGACATTTTTCCGCGCACAGTCCGCATTTGGTGCAGTGCCTGTCGGCCTCCGGTTTGATGGGCAGACCGTCATAGGTGCGGTAGGGACGATTGCCCGGAAGCGTCAGATGGCTGATCGGGGGGGTATCTTCCAGCCGCATGTGTATGGATTTTTCAAAGGCGGCAAGCACCCTTGCATCCTCGGCATCGGGGCGACCCGTGGCGAACTGACGCATGATGGAGTGCTCAGCAACAGCGGCAATGGCGGCGATGCAGTGAAAGCCGGATTTTGTGAGGGTGTCCTGCAATTCGATGAGGGTGTCCTCGAAAGCACGGTTGCCGTAGACGGTCATAAGGATCGCGTTTGCACCGCGGCCTTGGATCGTATGCAGACGCGTGACCGCCGGAGCCGGTACTCTGCCGCCGTAGGAGGGAACGGCAATGATGCAGGTATCTTCCGGCGTGAGGGAGAGCGTGGAAAAGTCGGCGTTTCGATCGGTGAGGTCGATGGCGTGGACGGGTGCGCCGTCTGCGTAGGCTTGGGCAAAGAGGTCAGCGGCTTTTTGTGTGCCGCCGGTGGGGCTGAATGTGATTTGGTAGAGAGACATGACAGATCGACTCCTTTTACACTCGAATGATTCACATATCCTTATTTTAGCACAATAAAAGAGGACGTGCAATCAAGGCGGTGAGTTCTCCCATTCCAACCCGGAAGGGGGTGAACGCAATGTATGAGAAGATGCTTCGAATCATGCTGTGTACAGCATTGTTTATGTGGATTTTCACTACATGCGCAAAATGACCGCCCAGTCCTCGAAAAACTAGCGGTCATTTTAACATGATCTTGAGGGCATAACCGTCTACCGGCAACGCGCCCTTTTTTGTATCTTTAGTATACCTGTTTTCCGCATAGCTGTCAAGTTCATGAGACTGTCACGACATCCTTTTCTGTTCGATCCATGTTGACCAACATACTGGAG
>JARIAV010000088.1 GCA_029257685.1 Butyricicoccus sp. | reverse complement strand
AAAAATATCTTTTGGCACTTCCTCTCTATTCTGTATGAGAAACCACAAACTGTAATTGGTAAGGTGAAAAATCATGAGCAAACGCATCGAAAGAAAGTCCAGCGGGATCATTCTGACAAAAAAAGGGGTCAACGCACGCACACCATACGAACATCAGTACATGGCCATGCAAAGCCTGAGCACGATCGATCAAGAAAAGCATTACAGCACGCTCATTGTTCTGCCTACAGGCGGCGGCAAAACATATACTGCTGCCTTATGGTTATTGAAGCACGCCATCGATCAAAAGAAAAAGATCCTATGGATCGCGCATCGTCAGATGCTATTAGAGCAGGCACTGCAATCATTCCAGCAATACGCCTATACAGATACGATCCCGCATATTTCTTCTTTTCAATACCGCATCGTCTCTGGTGCACCAGAACATGACCGCGCGGTAGATATTATGCCTAAAGATGATTTGCTCATCGTCAGTAAGGACAGTATTGGAAGAAATCTGCAATATTTAGAGCCTTGGCTGAAGCAGCAAAAGGAAATCTATCTCATCATTGACGAGGCCCATCACGCAGCTGCAAAAACTTACCGCAAAGTCATTGCGCATGTGCAGAAGCATGTCCCCTATGTAAAGCTCATCGGTCTGACTGCAACGCCCTTTCGCACCGCAGAGAATGAACAGGGCTTGCTTGCCAAAATCTTTCAAGATGGTGTCAAAGACGGTATGATCCAAAAAGGGCAAGTTGGCATCACCTACCAGATCGGGCTCAAAGATCTTATCAATCGTCAGATCCTTTCCAAACCGATTTTTGAAAGCTATTATACCGAAGATCATTATGGCGAATCTCTCGGGCTCTCTGCGTGGGAGAGTATTCAGCATCTGGATACCCTGCCGGATGATATCGCGCAGCAGCTTGCGAAAAGCGCAGCGCGAAATAAGCTCATTGTGGATACCTATCAGAAAAACCAGAAAAAATATGGTCAAACGATCGTATTCGCTGTGAATGTAGATCACGCGATCGCACTCAACGCCCTCTTTGAAAAACGAGGGATCCGTTCTGCCTATATCGTCTCAGGTGTACGCGATGGCGTTTTAGGGATCGGGGTCAGCCAGAAAGAAAACCAACGCAATCTGGAAGCCTATCAGCAGGGAGAGCTGGACGTCCTAATCAACGTCAACATCCTGACGGAAGGTGTGGATCTTCCCAAAACAAAAAGTGTATTTCTGGCACGTCCTACTGTATCCACTATTTTGATGACACAGATGGTCGGCCGTGCACTGCGCGGACAAGCCGCCGGTGGAACAGACACTGCCTACATTGTTTCATTTGTGGATGAATGGGAGGAACACATCGCATGGGTCAATCCGGAAAGTCTGTTCGTCTGTGAGAATGAATTCAATGATGATGTAAATGAGCGCGTCCAGAGAGAATTGCGCATGATCTCGGTTTCTAAAATCGAAGAATTTGCATCCATTTTAGATCAGAGTATCGATACGACCGCACTCGAACGCGTCCCATTCACACAGCGCATCCCCATTGGCATGTATACCTTTACTTATTCTGAGGAAGGTGACAATGGAATGGACATTTTCTGTCAGATCATGGTATATGACAGTACCGCCAAGCCCTATGAAGCCATGCTGAAGGAATTACCCGAACTCTTTCGCAGCTTTGGTATTCAGGAAGAATATCCATCAGAAGATAACCTGCGCGAAATGGAACAGCAGTGCCATGACACGTTCTTCTGCGGGGAAATGATCCCACCCTATGCCAAACAGGACGTCATACATCTGCTGCGCTATTACGCCCAATATGATAGCACGCCGCCATTCTATTCCTTCGACGATATCGATCGCAGCCGACTGGATATTCAGCAGGTCGCACAAGTGATCTGGGACAGAGATCTGGGGCCGCGCAAGCGCAAAGAATATATCGATACCCTGTGGGAAAATAACGATGATAATTTATTGAAGCTCTTTTTTGGAAAAAAGTTATATTTTATCCGTCAGTTGGATATCGAGATCTCCAAGCTGTCTGATCCGGAGATCTATCAGGAAAATGCTAATATCCGTTACGGCGTTCGAGAACTGGAAGATCTATCCCTCTTTGAAATCAGACAAGTCGATCCAGACTACGAAAAAGAACTGCGCGCACAGGCGTTTTCCAAAGCAAAGACCAAAAAGGGCACCTACCGCTGTGCCTGCTGTGGTGTTGCAAACACATCTCAGGTATTCTTTCAGGCCGATCATATCAAACCAAGAAATCAAGGCGGCCAAAGTGTTCCTGAGAATCTGCAGATCCTATGTAAAGCCTGCAACGGAAAGAAAGGCGATCGATAATGTCACAGCTCTCCTATTCTGCACTGGATCTTGCGGTAATTCTCTGCAAACGGGATCTCGGCATCCAAGAGGAAATGCAGTTTCTTCTGGAATTCTGGCAGACAAAGCGTGGGTTTTTGGAATGGAAATATCAATGCAACAAACGCCGTTTTTTACAAGATGTGCAGTATTGGATCTGTTATATCAACGATAAAGACGGATTGGATGCGGAATTTATCACTATCGTAAAGGACGCACAATACCATACATACGATATGGAAGCCGCAGATCACTGGAATGATTTGGATGAAATCGATATCCTATTCAAGGATATGTATATTCAAATGAACTTCTTTGAGAAAAAACGCTATATTCGCAAAAGTATGCGGCAGCTTCTAAAAAAATATCATTTGCGTAAAAGAACTGCAAAAATCGTTGAGAAAATGGAACAGTATATCAGGTTCTATGGATTCAAGCTGATTGTAAACCGAAAACAAATTTCCGATATCACCAAAATTCCGCTAGATCAGCCGATCACCTTTCGGCTTTGAGAAATAAACACCAAAAACAGGATTCGTCAAAATACACAACTTAAAAAAGTTATGAAAAAGCCCCGTATCAAACGATACAGGGCTGTTTTCGTGGTGCCGTCAGCGGGAATCGAACCCGCACAGTATTGCTACCGAGGGATTTTAAGTCCCTTGTGAATTTATAATTATGCAATATTTATTGAAGATAATGCTCATAAATTGCAATAATATCGGAATAAAACGGAATATTTTTCACATACACCAAAGAGTAATAAACACCATACAAACACCAAATAAACACCAGCTTCGCAGGGAGGCAGCAGGAGAAAAACCACAAACTTCGATAGCTTGTAGGCTCTGTGATAAAGGCTTTTGGGCTGATATGTACCAGAATCATTTCTCGCATGGATTTCAAATCGACACGAGCGGGATCAGAGAAGCAAAACGCCGTCCGAAATCCTGACAGCCAAGAATACTACATGCAATAACAAATTTGTTATTGCATTTTAATAACGAATATGTTATAATATAAATATAGTAAAGGAGTTGAGTCAATACCTACGATATCTATGTTTAGAGGAATTAAGGTTTGTCTTTATTGGCATGACCATATGCCTCCACACTTCCATGCTTTTTATGGCGGGGCTGAAGTTCTCGTTTCTATTGAAGAACTGGAAGTACTGGAAGGCGCGATCCCATCAAAACAATTAAAAATGCTCTTGGGTTGGGCAGCTTTCCATCAAGAAGAACTTCGGGAAAACTGGGAACTGGCAAAAGAAAATCAAGAGTTGTTTGCAATCGAGCCGCTGAAATAAGCGGCTCTGCGGAGGTGATACTATGCCAAACACTGTTGAATACTATCTTTCTAAAGGATTCGACCAAAAAGCAGCGGAATACTTTGCAAGTGGTAGAAAAAAGATTGTAGGCGTTGTGGCGAATGATGACTTTACGTTGTCAATCAGTTTTGATAATGGAGAGAAAAGGCTTTTCGATGTGCGTCCGTATTTGAAAAAGGGGACTGTATTTGAGCATTTTTCAAATATAGAGGATTTCCGGCGCGTGTATGTTGATGAAGATCATTGTATTGCGTGGGATATTGACCCAATAATAGATAGCAATGAAGTATGGAGTAATAAGGTTGATCTATGTCCGGACAGTTGTTATATTGACAGTAAGCCTTTTTTGGGGGTGTAAAATGCCTGATATAGGTGTTGATATCATAGAACAGATCATACAGATCAGAAAAGAAAAGGGACTTACCCAAAAAGAACTTGCACAAGCTGCGAACCTTGCACAGCCTGCTATCGCGCGTTTGGAAAGTAAAGCTGCTACTCCCCAACTGGACACGCTATTGAAAGTTGCCGCCGCGTTGGGGTGTGACCTTGCGCTCGTTCCTGCTGCAGAATAGAAATATAACCCGCTCGGAG
>JARIAV010000085.1 GCA_029257685.1 Butyricicoccus sp. | reverse complement strand
CGGACGTTCCAAAAAACACTTTCCCTTTGCTTTCTAAAGCAAAATAAGAATATGAGGAATCAAAAAGACCCTCGAAAGGGTCTTTTTCCTGTTTTATAGGTTCTGTGAATAGCGACTCAAAAACGCCTGCGTCCGCGTATTCTGCGAATTCCCAAACACCGCTTCCGGTGTCCCTTCCTCCACGATCACACCATCTGCCATGAAAATCACATGATCCGCAACATCCCGCGCAAACGCCATCTCGTGCGTCACGATCACCATCGTCATGTGCTCCTCCGCAAGCTCCCGAATCACCTTCAAGATCTCACCTGTCAGCTCCGGATCCAGTGCCGACGTCGGCTCGTCAAAAAACAGGATCTTAGGCTGCATCGCAAGCGCACGCGCGATCGCGACACGCTGCTGCTGTCCGCCGGACAATTCGCACGGGTAGGCGTTCTCCTTGCTTGCAAGATCCATCTTGCGCAGCAGCCCCCGCGCCGTCTCGACTGCCTGCGCACGGTCGATCCCTCGAACGTGCATGGGCGCATGAATGAGGTTTTCCAATACGGAAAGATGTGGGAAAAGATTAAAATTTTGGAACACCAGCCCCACATGGAGCAGGATCTCATGCAGGGCCTTCTTGGAGGAATAGACCGCCTTGCCGCCGGTCGTCTGCACCATCGTTTCCCCACATACCGTGATTTCGCCGGTGTCGATCATCTCCAGCTGGGTCAGACAGCGCAAAAGCGTGGATTTGCCCGAGCCGGACGGCCCAATGATGGACACGACCTGCCCCTGTGCAACGGACAGGGAGATATCTTTCAGCACTTGCAGTGAGCCAAAGGATTTTTTGATATTTTTTGCTTCGATGAGATTCATAGTTCGTTACCCTTTATAATAATTGAGCTTTTTCTCCAGCAGCTTGAACCCATACTCTACGATCGTATTGAGCAGGAGGAAGATCACGCCTGCAAGAATGAGCGGCAGGATGCTGGAACTGCCTGTCATGAGCTTCTGTGCCGAATCAAAGAGCTGCGGCTGTCCAATGACGTTCGCCAGCGCGGAATCCTTGATGAGCACCATGAATTCCGATCCGGTCGGGGGAATGACGCGCTTGACGACCTGCGGCAGGATGATATGGAAAAAAGTCTGTATTTTGGTGTAGCCGAGCATTTTTGCGGCTTCATATTGCCCGTGTGGGATGGAGTCGATACCGGAACGGAAGATCTCGCCAAAATATGCCGCGTAGTTGATGGCAAAGGCGAAGATGGTCGCGGTAAAGCGGTCGATCCGCGTGTGGAACAGGAACGCAGGCGCGTACATGACGAACATCAGCTGGAGCATGAGGGGCGTGCCGCGCATGATGAGCTGATAGAACTGGATGATCCATGACAGGGGACGGATGGACACGCGCCCGATGTGCAGACCCAGATTCAGGTTGCGGCCAAGTGCCACCAGAAAACCCAGCGGCACGGACAGTACCACCGTCCAGACGAAAATATGAATGACGTCCAGTGTGCCGTCCAGCAGGATGGGCATCATGGTTTGTGCTTTTTGTAAGGTTTCAGATAACATGGTTTCCTCCAATGAAAATACCGGAATGATGGGATATCCGGCAAAAGAGCGGAAGAACTCCGCTCTTTTTGAACTGATTTGAATTTATGCGGCATCGGTTTCAGCCGGTGCCTGTTCGGGTGCTTCAGCCGGTGTGACGGTGGTGATATCCGCACCGAACCACTTTTTTGAGATCTCCGCGAGCGAGCCGTCCGCGCTCAGTTCCTGCAACGCCTTGTTGACGGCTTCGGTCAGGGCGGTGTCGCCCTTGCGGAAGCCAACGACATAATCCTCGGCGTAGAGGAAGTCATCCATGATGCGCAGATCCTTTCCGCCCGTCTGGATCAGGTAGTTTGCGACCGTTTCATCCATGAGTGCCGCGTCGGATGCGCCGCTCTCCACGTCGATCAGGCACATGAGGTTGTTTTCCATGCCGACCATTTTGGTACGATCCTTGAGGCGTTCTTCTGCGTCGTAGGCTTCCTGCGCGGTCGAGCCCGATTGCAGGCTGATGGTCTTATCTGCCAGATCGTCTACCGATTCGTAGGAAGAACCGACCGGAACGGCAAGCACCATGTGATTTTTGAGGTAGGGGATGGACAGACTCATGGAAGCGGCGCGATCCTCTGACCACGAAAGCCCGTTCCAGATGGCGTCGATGCTCTTGGTGTCCAGCTCCATTTGCTTGGAGTCCCAGTTGATGGGTTGGGTTTCCAGCGTAACGCCCAGCTTTTCGGATACCTTTTGGGCAACGTCGATATCGAAGCCGACGATCTTTCCGCTTTCATCGAGAAAGCCCATTGGGGGGAGCTGGTCGTCCAGACCGATGGTGAGTGTGCCCTTGTCCAGAATGTATTGCAGGGAGGTGTCACCCTCGGCAGCCGGTGGGGTGGGGGCGGGTTTTTGTCCGCCGCAGGCGGTCAGCAGTGTGGCGGAAAGGGCGCCTGCACACAGGACGCGGAAGAAAGTTTTATTGTTCATCATGGTGTGTCTCCTTTTATCTTGTGAGGGGG
>JARIAV010000046.1 GCA_029257685.1 Butyricicoccus sp. | reverse complement strand
ATTGCCGCCTCCGTTAATTTTCTGCATAAAACTATTAATATCTGAGAGGAATGTGTCGATATCATCAGAAAGGGGTTCGCTGTTCTCGATCTTCTTGACCTCGGAACGGAAAAAGTCCGTCGAGAGGAACATGAGATTGAACAGCTCATGGTGAAGATCCTCCGGGATCGCATCCATGGAATGCTCACGGATGACGAAGAACAGATCCTCGATGCGATGCGCGATCGTGGTCAGGGCCTGAAATTCCATCATGGCGGATGACCCCTTGAGGGTGTGCATGATGCGGAAGATCTCATTCACATCGTCTTCAGTAAAAGTATTTGCCTGTTCTGAGTTCAAAAGGATCCCATCGAGCTGCTCGAGCAGGGTGTTTGTCTCGTACAGGTACATTTCCAATATATTATCGTTGCCATTATCCATTAAGGAACACCGCCTTTTCGTATAGTCTCTTTTTAATATCGTCCAAAACATGTGGAAAATTAAGAGTATGCTTAAAGAAAATATGGGATTTATGCGGTCTATTTTCTCTTGCCCGAAGGGGTGGTGGATTGGTGCGAAGAAACGGAGCGATCTATGGCAGATATTATGAAAGTTACAACGCCGACGACGGGGTATGAGAACACCAGTCCGAGGCAGAATCCGATCACGCCAGGGGATACGCAGATCCAGAATGTCGTAACGCCCAACCGTGTCAGCCGACCGGATGGAAAAACCGATCAGCAGGGCGCGGACAGCAGCGGATATTTACATAGATATGATTCAAATTTCGAGAGTTTCATTCAGCAGTTGCGCCAGACCCCGACCCTGACGGATACCATGTCCGCCCTTCTGCTCGGACGGATGCAGACGCTGGTGTCCTCCGGCCTGTCTGCGGATATGGCACAGGAGCTGGCACAGTTCCTCAAAATGCTCACAATGGATCAGTCTCAGCTTTTGATGTTTCTGAAACAGCAGAGTATGTCCTCTGTACGATTCAAGGGCGCGTTTTTCGATATCCTGCGTGAGATCTTCAACGGCTCGGAAATGCCGGGCATGAAGGGGGATATCCTGCAATTTCTCAAAAAATATAATGATATGGCATCGACGGAGCATATCTCCAAAAGTATGCTGAGCATTTTACAGCGCATGTCGGAGGCGATGCCGAATTCTGCGCGCGGCGGGCTGGATGATCTCGCGGCGCAGCTGGCAAAGGCGCTGCAGCGCGGCGATCGTTCGGGCGCAATGTCGATCCTTCGGGATGGCATCATGCCGTATATGGGAAATTACGTTTCCCGCACGCATGATATGGGGCTTTCGCGCACGCTGCTTTCCATGCTGACCTTGCAGATCGCGCGCTATGAAAACGGTTCGGAAGAGTCTATGTTACAGGCGTTCCGCCAGCTTGGCGGATATACGGCGATCCGAGATCGTCTGGGCGGTCTGGACGACCAGAGCCTCTTGCTGCTCCTGCGCAACAGTGAGTTTGAGCAGGCCTCCAGGCAGGATATGCTGATGGATTCCCTGCTCAAGATGGCGGAGCGCGCCCTGCGCGGAGAAGGCGGGCTGGAAGCGCGGCAGGCATTCGAGGCGATCATGCAGGCCCTGCTGCTCAACCAAAGCGTGTATATGCCGCTGACCCATCTGATGATCCCGCTCGAATGGAATGGACGCATGATGTTTTCCGAGATGTGGATCGATCCGGATGCGGACAACAGCCAGCGCAATGGGGAGAAGAAGGAGCGCTCCGTGCGGATCCTTGTCAAGTTCGATATTCAGGATCTGGGATTGTTCGATACCATCATCGAGCTGCACGGAGAAAAGGCGGTGGATCTGCGCATCGCCTATCCGGATAAGCTGTCTCCGGCAAAAAAGGTGATCCAGACGAGTGTGAGCAATATCCTGCATAAATGCGGTTTGGAGCCCAAAAATGTCATCGTAGACACCATGCGGCAGCCGATCAGTCTATCTGAAGTGTTCCCGCGGCTATATGAAAGGAAGAACAGCATCAATGTCAGCATCTAGTCAGCGTGCGGTCGCGCTTAAATACGAAAATGGAGAGGCTGCCCCTATCGTGGTGGCAACCGGTATGGGATATATGGCAGAGCGTATCGTAGACATCGCCTCTGAAAGCGGTGTTCCGATCTACGAGGACAATTCGCTTGCAACGATGCTCTCACAGCTTGAGCTGGGAGCCGAGATCCCAGAGGAACTATATACGGCACTGGTTGAGATCTATGTGTATTTCCTGAATTTCGATCCATCCCAGCCGGATGGAAAGCGGAAGGATACACCCAATACATTCGGAGGTGATGGATGATGCCAAGGCAGATTGACGAAGAAAACAAGTGGATGCTGTTCGATCCTGCCTATACGCTGGTCGCACAGGCTGAGCTGGAAAGCAAGCGGGGCGACTGTGTTGCCGTACTGCGTCCGGAAGGTGGAAAAGATAAGATCAAAGAAGCCTTGCAGATGCGGATCGTATTTTTCAGCTGGCTGGAAGATCCCAATTTGATCTATCGCGGTGAGGTCACATCAAGGCGCGGTGGGCGTCTCTATCTGGAAAATGTGACACGCATGACGCGGGATACCGGACATCATCTGCGTGTACGCATGGAATTCAAAAGTAAGCTGCTTTACTATGCGGAAGATCGACGTATACACGCGGCTCCGCTGACATCGTTCGACCTCAGCGCAGGCGGCATTGCATTCTTTTCTCCTGTGGAGCTGGAGATCGGACAGGAATGTGAGGTCGTGATCCCCGTTACGGCAGAAATGCTGGTGGTGCGGATCAAGATCCTGCGTGCGGAGCTGGAGGGTGCAAAGAAATGGAAGTATGCAGCGCGTTTTCTGGAACTTTCCAACGAGGAAGAAACGATGATCCGGCAGGCGATCTTTAGTGAGCAATGGCGGCGCGGCAAATGCCGGCTGCTGTCTGGAACTTATGAAGGGAGATAACGATATGACGAAACAAAAATCCCGCTGGCTGTCTGGTATGATCGCAGCGGCCATGCTGTTTACCAGTCTTGCGGTGCCAATACCGCAGCAGACAACAGCCTCTGCACACTGGGCAGATCCGTCTCTCACGAAGCTGAGAGACTGGGGCGTTATGCGTGGCGATCAGAATGGCAGCATGGAGCCGGACCGCAAGATCACACGCGCCGAGTTCGTCTCGATGGTGAACCGAGCTTTTGGTTATAAAAAGTTGGGGCAACAGCCATTTAAGGATGTCAAGGGAACAGAGTGGTATGCCAATGAGATCAATATCGGATTCAATCAGGGCTATTTCAAGGGTTCGAGCAAGAACACGGCAAGCCCGAACGATCCGCTGACCCGTGAGGAAGCAGCGGTGCTCGTGGGACGTAACCTGATGCTGACACCGGACGAAAGCGAGAACATGCAGTTCAAGGATGGTCGAAACCTGAGCGCATGGAGCCGCGGTATCGTAACGGCAGCTGCAAAGAAAGGCATCCTGAGAGGCGAAACAGACGGTTCGTTCCGTCCGCAGGCTTCCATTACCCGCGGTGAGGTCGCGAGTATGCTCGAGCGTACCATCGGCACACCGATCAATCAGTCGGGCAGCCGCAACCTGGGTATGGTGCATGGCAATGTCATGATCTCTGCACCGGATGTGGAATTGAGTGACACGGTCATCAATGGTGACCTGTATATCACGGCAGGCGTCGATCTGGGCTTTGTGAAGCTGAACAATGTCCGCGTTACCGGACAGATCATTGCAGCCGGTGCCGGTGTCAGCAATCGGGATGCAAACAGCATCCTGCTGCGCAACACCACGGCTGGGGAAATGATCATCGACAGCCCGAATAATGTTGCCATCAGTGTGCGTGCAGATGGAGAGACCAATATCGGCAAGACTTTTGTGCGTACCAGCGCATATCTGGAGGATATGTGTTATGGCGGAAACGGCTTCCAGTCCATCGAGATCGATGGCGAGGAGGGGACCCGCGTCGATCTGACCGGAAACTTCAAGGATGTCGTTCTGAAGTCTCCCAAGGGCATGGTTGCACTGGGGCGCGGTACGATCAAGAAGCTGTCCGTGGATGAAAAGGCATTTGGTGCGTCGGTCAATATCGATGAAGATGCCGTCATCAACGAACTGTATCTGGATACCGGTACGACGGTAACAGGCGCCGGTGATGTGGGATACGTCAAGATCAATACGGAAGGCACGACAATGTCCATGCTGCCGGATAAGATCGAGATCCGCCCGGGTATCGTGGCGACCGTTGCCGGTCAAAAGATGAACAGTAAGGATGCACTTCTGGCATCCTCTTATCCGCACATTCATGCAGGGTATCCGAAGGTCAATGATATCGCACCGAACGCAGCCAATGCACTTGTCAATACCAATAAGACCGGTACGATGTATTGGGGAATTACATACAAGGAAGACAATGCACTGTCATCGGAGGAGCTGATCGCACCGCCGAGCTATGGCGCAAAGGCGTTGACAAAAGGACAGTCCAACATTCAGCAGGCAGAGACCGATATCAAGACAGCGATCTCCAGCCTGAAAACAGACACGGAATATACCTTCTCTGTTGTAATGAAGGATGCTCGCGGCAACGTCAGCCAGCGCAAGGCACGCACGTTCCGTACACCGGATAATACGATCCCGAACTTTGCAGCCGGTTATCCGCGCATTATCAAGGACGGCTATGAAAACGATGACCATACTAAGGACTTCTATACACACTCAATGTTGTGGGGGCTATCATCCTTGTCCAGAGGTTTGTTTTTACTTTACTTAACTCCACTAACTGTATAATGCATTTACAGTAAATATCATGGTCTACTTTTTTCTCTGTGATAAAGAAATACATAAATGCTTCCATTTTTCATTTCCATATATTCTGTTTAGTACATTTGGAAATGTCAGAGTTAAGAGATTTGTGAAGTCAAATGGCATC
>JARIAV010000025.1 GCA_029257685.1 Butyricicoccus sp. | reverse complement strand
GATCAGGAACAGGAGTGCGCCCTTGACAAAGTGCGCAAATGCATAGGTGCCTTCAATAAAGGAATGTTTGGCATCTGCCCAGAAGCCGATGGTCTCCGGCATATTGGACAGGCTGTGTACTTCGTTGAGGGTCAGCTCGATCTTGGAAAGCGCGATCAGGCTGTCATAGTGGTTCAGGCTGCCTTGCAGGGAATCGATATCGCTCTGTACGCTCGCGATCGCGCCCTCAAGTTTGATGATATCATCGGTCGTTTTGGCTTGCTCCAGCAGGACGAGCAGGCGATCCCGTTTGGTGGAAAGGGCTTTGATGCGCGTTTCCTGATCGAAATAGTGCTCGCTCACATCCTCCAGAGATTCCTGTTTCTGGATGACCGTGCATAGCTCTCCTGTCTGGCTGAGGAAGGTTTCATACTGCTCGGTGGGGATGCGCAGGGTATAGGAGATGGAGCGTTCCCCGACCTGACCGTGTAGATTGCTGTATTCGATGAATCCATTCATCTGTTTGATCAGCGCTTCGAGGGTTTCGACGGCTTTGGGGAAATCCATCGTTTCTGCGGTCAGATCTGCGGTGTAGATGAGCTTGGTGTTCATGATCTTGGCGGGATCTGTGGGGAGGCCGCCGGTTTCTTCGGAGGTCTGTTCGGTTTGGTTCGTGCTTTGCCCGATGCCTTCGGATTCCGAGGGTGGGGCGGATGCCGAACTGTCTCCGCCGGAGCTGCCGCAGGCGGTCAGGAGTGCGGCGATCAGTGTAAAACAGATCATCAGTCGTTTCGGATACTGCCTTTTCATACGATCACACCTCAATTCTAAAATACAGTATGGTAGGATACTCGTATTGTAGCACTTGAGGGAGCAGGACGCAAGTACGCCGAGATGTGGTTATTGTTTGGAAAACAGCTCGCGGATGCCGATCCAGAGCAATAAAAGCCCAAATCCGCGACGGATGAGAGACAGATCGAGACGGGCAGAAAGAAAGCAGCCCAAGATGGACAGGGGGATACCGGCGGCAATGCAGAAACAGGCAGCTTTTGGATCGATGAGTTTGTTTTTCCAGTGGCTGTAGAGTGCAGGCGGCGCGCAGGCAAGGAAGTATAACAGGTTCATGCCAGCTGCTTGCAGCTGGGGCACATCCATCACGCAGGTCAGCCAGAGCATGAGCAGCGAGCCGCCGCCGATGCCGAAGCCGGACAGGATGCCGGTGAGCAGGCCGACAAGGATAGCAAACAGAAATGGTATCATAAGAGCAGCACCGCCCGAATCCCGCCGTACAGGATGAGCAGACCGAAGATACGGCGCAGCCAAAGCAGCTTCATATTTTGGAAGACCCGTCCGGCGATCGATCCCCCGAGCGCACCGCCGATCAGATAGGGGAGTGCGGTCGCGATGGACAGCGTGCCGTTCTGATGATACAGGATCACGGAAACGATGGACAGCGGAAAGATGATGGCGACGGAAGTGGCAAATGCGGAACGGGTGGAAAGTCCGCACCATCGAGACAGCAGCGGCACAAGGAACAAGCCGCCGCCTGCACCAAACAGACCGTTGGTCAGTCCGGCAAGCGCGCCGGTACAAAGGAAGCGATATTTTTTGGACATAAAGAAATCCCTCCATGCACAGTATGCACGGAGGGAACGGAAACTATGTTTCAGGGAAAATAAAATTATACCTTGCTTGCCCAGTTGCCGGTTGCGGCAGCGGTCAGGTATGCATTGATGAAGCCGTCGATATCGCCATCCATGACGGCGTTGATATTGGCGGATTCAAATGCAGTACGGGTATCCTTTGCCAGTGTATAGGGCATGAAGACATAGGAGCGGATCTGGCTGCCCCATTCGATCTTCTTCTGGTCGCCCTTGATATCGGAGATCTTATCCAGATGCTCACGCTCCTTGATCTCGACCAGCTTGGAACGCAGCATTTTCATACAGTTATCCTTGTTCTGGAACTGAGAACGCTCGGTCTGGCAGGCAACCACGATGCCGGTCGGCTTGTGGATGAGGCGTACCGCAGAGGAGGTCTTGTTGATGTGCTGACCACCTGCACCGGAGGAACGGAACACCTGCATTTCGATATCTGCCGGATTGATCTCGACGTCCTGAGAATCGTCTGCGATCTCCGGAATGACCTCGATCGCGGAGAAAGAGGTGTGACGGCGGCCGGAGGAGTCGAACGGAGAGATGCGAACGAGACGATGGACACCGGATTCTCCCTTGAGGTAGCCGTATGCGTTTTCGCCTTCGATGAGGATATCCGCAGACTTGAGGCCGGCTTCTTCGCCATCCTGATAGTCCATGATCTTATAGGTGAAGCCGTGACGCTCTGCCCAGCGGGTGTACATGCGGTAGAGCATGGAGCACCAGTCCTGCGCCTCGGTGCCGCCTGCACCTGCATGGAAAGAAACGAGTGCGTTGTTTTTATCATACTCGCCGGTCAGCAGGGTCTGCAGCTTCTGGCGGTTCATGCTGTCTTCCAGCTCGGCGTAACCGGTCTCCAGCTCCTCCAGCATGGATTCGTCTTCTGACTCGATCGCAAGCTCACACAGGGTAATGAGATCTTCCCACTGTGCATACATCTGATTAAAGGTCTCGATCTTGCCCTTGAGTGCGCCCATGCGCGAAACGACTTTCTGCGAGGACTCCGGATCGTCCCAGAAGCCGGGCTGGGAGGACTTCATTTCCAGCTCCTCGACCTCGCGCCGTGCCTGCTCCAGTCCGAGGTTGCCGCGCAGCTCCTCGATGGCAGGCTCCAGATTGTTCAGTTTTACTTTATATTCTTCAAATTGCAGCATTTCACTGGCTCCTTTATAAGATTTCAGATTTTCACTTATTTTCTATTATAATATATGACAGGGGCGGCTGTAAAGAATTTTTGCACAGACCCTTGACAATTGGGCGCAAAGCGTTTATGATGAGGACATATAAAAGGGAGTAGCTCACGCATGGCGTGAAGTGTTGTCCGTCAATACGACCTGAGTGATCGGTCCGGACCGCTTCGGAAGCAGCGAGACTTTTATTGCATCATTGGTTTTGTCGTGCAATAAAGGTCTTTTTTGTTGCACGAAACGGAAAGGAGCGTTTTTTTATGTCACCAATCATTGCGGTCGTATGTATTTTAGGAGGGTTCCTGCTGCTCGTCAAGGGGGCAGACTGGTTTGTGTCCGGTGCTTCCGGTCTGGCGCATCGGCTGGGTATCCCACCGCTCGTCATCGGTCTGACCATCGTTGCGTTCGGCACCTCGGCACCTGAGCTCGCCGTCAGCGTGACGGCTGCCCTGCGCGGCGCGAATGAGATCGCCGTCGGCAATGTCATCGGATCGAACCTCTTCAATCTGCTCGTTGTGGCGGGGGCGAGCGCGGTGCTTTGTCCGCTCTGTGCCGATCGCACGCTGCTGCGCCGCGATCTGCCCTGCTCGATCTTTGCCGCGCTGCTGCTTACCGGCATGCTGATGCTCGATGCCGATATCACCCGTCCGGAAGCGATCCTCCTGCTGCTGCTTTTTGCCTGCATGCTCACTTGGCAGCTGCGCAGCAGCAAGGCGGCTCCGGAGACCGGCGCGGAGGAGCACCGGTCGGGCTGGGTGCTTGCCGCCGTTATCGTGGTCGGCATCGGCTGTATCGTGGCAGGCGGAGAATTTGCCGTTCGCGGGGCGACGGGGCTGGCGCGTGTGTTTGGCTGGAGTGAAAGCCTCATTGGTCTGACCATTGTGGCGGTGGGCACCTCGCTTCCGGAGCTTGTGACCTCCATCGTTGCCGCACGCCGCGGAGAAAATGAGATCGCGATGGGCAATGTGGTCGGATCGAACCTGTTCAATATCCTGTGTATCCTGGGGGTATCCGCGGTGCTCCATCCCATTACGGTCGCGCCGGCGGCGATGATCGATGCCGCCCTGCTGACGGCGGTGTCCGTCCTGTTCTGGCTTGCGGCAAGACGGGGCACGCTGTCCCGTGGGATGGG
>JARIAV010000271.1 GCA_029257685.1 Butyricicoccus sp. | reverse complement strand
ACAATATGCACCTGAATGTCAAGCCGGGCGAGATCCTTGGTCTGATCGGCGAGAATGGCGCGGGCAAATCCACGCTCATCAAGGTGCTGACAGGTGTACATCAGCCGGATGAGGGCGAGATCTATGTCGAGGGTCAGCTCAAAAAGTTCAAAGATCCCAATGAATCGGCCGCAGCGGGAATCGCCTGTGTGTATCAGGAGCTGAACATTGAACCTCTCCTGAGCATTACAGACAATATCTTTATCAATAAGTGGATCAAAAAGGGCGGACTGCTCGATTATGATACCATGCATAAGAAGGCCAAGGAAGTCATGGCTTCTTTGGGGCAGGACGTTGATCCGCATAAGGCTGCCGGTACATTTGGCATGGGTGTACAGCAGATGATCGAGATCGCCAAAGCGGTTTTGATCGATGCGAAAATGATCATCATGGATGAGCCAACTTCTTCTCTGGGTGAAAAGGAAGTCGAGCAGCTCATGAAGACCTGCCGCAGCCTGCGTGACCTCGGTGTAGGTATCATGTTCGTATCCCATAAGCTGGAAGAACTGTTTGAGCTGTGCGACCGCGTGACCGTTATTCGTGATGGTCAGTTCATCGAAACGCGCGATATCAAGGACTGGACCAATGATTCTCTGATCGCGGCAATGGTTGGACGCAGTCTGGATAACCAGTTCCCGAAGGAGTTCGGTACAAAGAGTGCAGAACCGTTCCTCAAGGTGGAAAACCTGCAGGAAGGCGGCGTATTGTTCGGCGTTGATTTTGAAGCCTATGGCGGACAGATCCTCGGCTTTGCCGGACTTGTTGGTGCAGGCCGTACTGAGACCATGCGTGCCATTTTCGGTGCAGATCCGATCGATGGCGGAACCATTCAGATCCACGGAAAGACCGTACACAACAAGAATCCGCGTCAGGCAATCAAATCAGGCATTGCATTCCTTACGGAGGATCGTAAGGGACAGGGTCTTGTACTGGCACAGACCATTCGCACCAATTTGATCCTTGCCAATATGAAGCGGTTCTGTGACGGTCCCTTCCTCAATGAAAAGAAGATCCTGGAGAGCGGTGAGGAGCATATCCGCTCCTTACGCATCAAGACACCTTCTATTGATGAGATCGTAGGGCAGCTGTCCGGCGGTAACCAGCAAAAGGTCGTTATCGGAAAGTGGGTCAATACAGATGCAGATATCTTTATCTTTGATGAGCCGACGCGTGGTATCGATGTTGGTGCAAAGATCGAGGTATACAATGTGATGAACAGTCTGGTCAAGGAGGGGAAATGTGTCATCATGATCTCCTCTGAAATGCCTGAGATCTTGGGTATGAGTGACCGCGTCGTTGTAATGCGTGGTGGCAAGGTCATGGCAACTGTGGACCGTGATAGTAAACATTTCAATCAGGAAGACATTATGAAGGCTGCATGGGGAGGAAGATTAGATGACTAAGATGAAGAAAAAGGGCGGCAATGGCGTATCCCTTGGCACGCTTCTGGCACTGGTGGTGCTGTGTGTGCTACTTGCAGTTGCATCACCGCAATTTTTTAAGTTTGGTAATATCATGAATATCCTGAAGCAGACTACGTTCAATGCACTGGTTGCTGTAGGTATGCTGCTCTGTCTTATCACGGCAGGCATCGATCTGTCCGTCGGCGCAAATGCGATCTTCTGCTCCTGTGTCATGGGTATGATGCTACAAAAAGGTATTACAAATGGCTGGCTCATGCTGATCGTAGCGATCGTTTCAGGCACAGTGATCGGCTGGATCAATGGTATGCTGCTGACCCGTCTGCATCTGCCGCACCCGTTCGTTTCTACCTTGGGTATGAAGAACGTACTGTGGGGCGCTGCACTTCTTGTTACAGGCTCTCAGATGGTCAGCAATTTCCCTAAGGAAGTGACCTGGCTGGGCAGCGCAACCTTTAAGGGTTTCCCGATCGGCTTTATTTTGGTTGTTTTGCTTTATATCAGTATGCATATCTTCCTGACGAAGACTGCGTTGGGTCGCTCCATCTACTGTGTGGGCGGAAACCCAGAGGCTGCTCGTCTGTCTGGTATCCACTCTGCAAACGTACTGACCTTCTGCTATACCTTCTCCGGTCTTATGGCGGCACTGGCTGGTATCGTTGCAGTTGGTCGTTCCGGTATCTGTAACGGTACCATGGCGATCCAGCCATACGACACAGACGCGATCGCTGCCTGTATCATCGGTGGTGCTTCCTTTATGGGTGGTAAGGGTACGATGGCTGGTACGATGGTCGGTGCGCTGATCATTGGCGTTCTGCGTAATGGTTTCGCACTGCTCGCTTTCTCATCTGCACTGCAGAATGTTGTGCTGGGTCTCGTGATCATCCTTGCGGTATTCATGGACGTTACCCGTGAACGCATGGAGGCCAAGGCACGTCGTATGGCAGCTGCAAGCTCTGTCAAGTAAACAAAATAAAAATGGATGAACCCCAAAAAGGTTCATCCATTTTTTTATGCCTGCGGTTCATGCGCCTGTTGGTTTTTTGCGATGGCTTCGCGCTCTGCCATCAGCTCGCGCATCAGTGCACAGGCGTTCCATGAAATATTGGTCGGGGTGACAACGGCTTTCAAATGCACGCCGCCCGCTT
>JARIAV010000326.1 GCA_029257685.1 Butyricicoccus sp. | reverse complement strand
ATGATGTCGGCGGGCTTGCCGGTAAGATCGGCGGCGACCGTGTAGAGATCGGCAATGCTGCATATATGGCGCGTTTGGGACGACCGATCCAGACCCCGAAGCAGGGGCATAATGTGGAGACCGGCATCTATGTCTGTATCAATGGACAGCCCGCTGGTGTGATCGAGCTGACCTATCACGCAAATTCCCAGACATTCAATGCCCTGCAGTCCCTTTTGCGCCTCAGGATCAGTCCGGAGCTTGCCACCCGAGATTTCAATATCTCGCCGGAGATGGTGCAGAAGATGTTCGAGATCAAGCGTGGTAAAATCGGAGAGATCGCGCCCGATCGTGTGGCATCCGTGACTTCATCCGCCTACACGATGGGAGACGGCGTCGGTGCGATCCTGTCGCGTGACGGTGCCGTACCGTTTGCGCAGGTGCATCAGTCGGCGGACAGGCTGTCCGGCGCGATGCGTTCCAATCTGATCCTGGGTGCGGTCGGCGGCGTATGCGGTCTGCTCCTCATGTTCTATTTGGCGTTCGTAGGGCATCCTGAGGTCGTCACACCGAAAAATGTGCTGCTCTATCTCGTGCTTTGGTACATTCCAGCCTTTTTTGTCACTTTTAACACGAAAAAGGGACTTTAAGTCGATAAAATTGTGCAGAAAACACCGCCTGTTTGGGCGGTGTTTTTTCATATCTCAGGGAAAATGTGCATACTGCATAAAAAATAAGTTGCAATCCTTGTTGCTCTGGGTTATAATTACGAATAAGGAGTAGTTGACTCCGATGTGCGCAAACTGAATGAACAAAATGGCAGGAGTGTGTGTAATTATGGCGACATTTCCGGTAAACAAGATCCGCAATGTGTGTGTTATGGGCCACGGAAGCGACGGCAAGACCTCTTTGGTAGAAAGCCTGCTGTTCACGGCTGGTGTGACAGATCGCGTGGGTAAGGTCCCCGAGGGCAATACCGTATGTGATTTCGATGCAGAAGAGATCAAGCGTCAGTTCTCCATCTCCACTGCGGTCGCACCGATCGTTTGGAACAACGACTGTAAGATCAACCTGCTGGATACCCCAGGTTTCTTTGATTTTGAAAATGAAGTCGATCAGGCAATGCGCGTTGCAGATGCTGCACTGATCGTTGCAACCGGCAAGTCCGGTCCGGGGGTTGGAACAGAAAAGGCATGGAAGCGTGCGGAAGAACGCAAAATGCCGCGTATGTTCTATATTTCAAAAATCGACGAGGAAAACTCCGATTATTATAATGCATTACATAAGCTGCAAAAGCAGTTCGGCGTTTCGGTATGTCCGATCGTTGTACCGATCTTTGAGGGCAACCGCGATACGGTCGGCGTTGTGGACTGCGTATTCCGTAAGGCATACAAAATGGAAGGGAATGACCGTGTAGAGATCCCCATTCCGGAGAACATGGTGGAACGTATCGACCAGCACCGCGCCGCACTGTGCGAGAATGTGGCAGAGCTTTCCGAGGATCTGATGGAACGCTATTTTGCAGGCGAGGAGTTCTCCAATGAAGAACTGATCGCCGGTATCCGTCAGGGTGTCCGTGACCTGCTGATCGCGCCTGTATTCTGCGGAACGGCTGTGACCGGTATCGGCTCTTATGCCGTATTGCAGGGCATTGCCGATTATATGCCGTCTCCAGATGAAGGTTCGGTCGAGGTGTGCGAGGACGAGAAGGGCGAACTCATCGAGATCAACTGCACGCCGAACGGCTCTACGGTCGCAATGATCTTCAAGACCGTAGCCGATCAGTATGGCAGATTCTCCTACTTCAAGGTATTCTCCGGTACGGTCAAGCAGGATATGACGCTTGTGAACCGCCGCGCAGATGCAACCGAGAAGATGGCGCATATCTATAGCGTCTGCGGTAAGAAGACAAGCGAGGTGACAGAGGTCGGCTGCGGCGATATCGGTGCGGTTGCAAAGCTCGTGACCACCAAGACCGGAGACACCCTCTCCATGTCTGTGCGCAAGGTCAATCTGGAAGCAGTACCGCATGCGAAACCCTGCTATTCACAGGGCATCGAGCCCAAGAGCAAGGGCAATGAGGAGAAGCTGGCGACCGGTCTGGCTCGCCTGCGCGATGAGGATCCGTCCTTCAGCACAGAATATAATGCAGAGACCAAGCAGATGCTGATCTCCGGTATGGGCGATATCCATTTGGATGTCATCTGCTCCAAGCTCAAGAATAAGTTTGGTGTCGAGGTCGCGCTTTCCAAGCCGATCGTGCCGTACCGTGAGAAGATCCGCAAAAAGGTATCCGTAGAGGGTAAGCATAAGAAACAGTCCGGCGGTCATGGTCAGTATGGCCATGTCAAGATGGACTTTGAGCCGTGTGAAGATCAGGATTTCGTATTTGCAGAGACCATTTTTGGCGGCTCGGTTCCGAGAAACTTCTGGCCGGCTGTTGAAAAGGGCATCCATGAGGCCATGGAGCATGGCGTTCTGGCTGGTTATCCGCTGGTCGGACTCAAGGCGACCCTGACCGATGGCTCTTACCATGATGTAGACTCCAACGAGCTGTCTTTCAAGATGGCAGCACGTCTGGCATATAAGGCAGGCATCCCGCAGGCGTCTCCGGTACTGCTTGAGCCCATCTGTGCGCTCAAGGTGCTCATTCCGGATGCATATATGGGCGATGTCATTGGAGATCTCAACAAACGCCGCGGCCGTATCATGGGCATGAATCCGGCAGACGGCGGACAGCAGGAGATCCTTGCAGAAGCACCGATGGCAGAGCTGACCGACTATGCGATCACACTGCGCTCCATGACGCAGGGACGCGGTGCATTCGAGGCAGACTTTGTGCGCTATGACGAGGCACCGGCACCCGTTCAGGAAAAGGTGATCGCAGAGAACAAGGCACGTCTGGAAGCACTGGCTGAATAAAATCAAAAAGCTCCCATGATTTCCGTGCGGGCAGCGCACGGCCTGCACGGGATTTTTGCAGAAGGAGAGACACCTCGTCTCTCCTTCTTTTTTGTGTTCTATTTTCTCCGGCACGTCCATATCCTTATAGTAAGAGGACACGCGGAGCCGTGTGCAGATCGGACACCAATGGGAGGCATGGAACATGGTCATGTATACAACGAAATTAACCAAGAAAAAGATCGCAGTGGGGCTGATTACCCTGTGCGCGGTGATCGTAGGAACGGGGTGCTGGATCTTTGGAGGGAGAGCGGATACGGCAAGCGCGGCGGCAGAAAATAGTATTTCCTGCAAGCTCAAAAACAATGAGGAAAGGGTCGCGTTCCTGCGCGGCTATGGCTGGGAGGTGGATGCAAGTCCGGCGGCAGAGCAGGAGGTGCGCATACCGGATACCTTCGACGCCGCATACGAAAGCTACAATGCCCTGCAAAAGACGCAGGGACTGGATCTGACCAAATATCAGGGGCGTAAATGTAAGCTGTTCGTATATCGCGTCCACAATGATCCGAGCGGGGAACAGGGCGTTACGGCAAACCTCGTGTTCTATCG
>JARIAV010000314.1 GCA_029257685.1 Butyricicoccus sp. | reverse complement strand
CTACAGCATCGCGGCGACGGAACAGACACCAGAGCTTCTTGGACATGGGTTCTCATCCTTTCTCAAATCGGAAATCCTCGTTCATATTTTATCACGCGCGCAACCGTTCGACAAGCCTTTTTTCGGGCATTTTCCCAGAATCAAAATACGCTTGCAACCAAATGAAGGGTATGATAGCATAAAAGTAGAAAGCATACCAATTGGGTGTTCCAAAACAAAAATGGACAAGAAAGGGGAAACTGACCTTGCATTATGATATCAACTATTTGCGGCTATTGGCTGAAAAATTCCCTACCATTGAATCGGTGACCAATGAGCTGGTAAACCTGCGTGCGATCATGCATCTGCCAAAAGGGACGGAATACTATTTTTCCGATCTGCATGGAGAGCATGAAGCGTTCATTCATCTGCTGCGTTCGGGATCCGGCGTCATTCGGGAAAAGATCGACAACCTGTTTCGCTCCTCTGTGATGGAGCAGGATCGCGCGGAGCTTGCCGCCCTGATCTACTATCCCTCCACACAGCTTGCCAGAGCGCGGAAGGCAGAACCGAACTATGAGGACTGGTGCATGGTCACCATCAACCAGCTGGTGATCGTTGCGTGTGAGGTATCTGCGAAGTATACGCGCAGTAAGGTGCGGCATACGATGGACCCAAGATATGCAGGCATGATCGAGGAGCTGATGAACACCGACGGCACGGATGTGGACAAGCGCACCTATTACCGCGAGATGATCGAATCGGTGGTACAGGTCGGCTGTGCAGATGGGCTCATCAAGGCACTCTGTCATCTCATCCAGCAGATGACCGTGGATCAGCTGCATATCATCGGAGATATTTTCGACCGCGGCCCCCGTGCCGATCGGATCTTGGATGAGCTGATGAAGCATCACGATGTGGATATCCAATGGGGCAACCACGATGTTGCATGGATCGGTGCCATGTGCGGCAACTCGGTCTGCCTCATGAGCGTTCTGCGCATCGCCATCAGCTACAATGGCTTCGACTGTCTGGAGGATGGCTACGGCATCAATCTGCGTCCGCTCTCCATGTTTGCGGCAACGACCTATGCCGATGATCCGTGTACACATTTTATGCCCCATGTGCTCGATGAAAACGAGTTCGATCCGGTCGATCCTGCACTCGCTGCAAAGATGCATAAGGCAGTCGCCATCATGATGTTCAAGCTGGAAGGGCAGCTCATTCAGCGGCATCCGGAATACGGGATGCAGGAAAGGCTGCTGCTAGACAAAATCGATTATGAAAAGGGTACGATACGGATCGGCGGCAAGGAGTATCCGCTGACCGATACCAGCTTCCCGACCGTAGATCCCAAGGATCCCTATACGCTGACTGCGGAAGAACAGACCATTCTCGACGGCTTTCAGGCATCCTTCCGTCACTCGGAACGCCTGCGCACCCATATCGATTTCATCATCAATCATGGTGCGATGTATAAGGTCGCCAATGGGAAGCTCCTGTATCATGGCTGTATCCCCGTCAATGGGGATGGATCGCTGCAGGAAGTCGATCTCTTTGGGGAGAAGTGCAAGGGACGTGCCCTGTTCGATCAGCTGGAAATGCATGTGCGGCGTGCCTACCGCGCGGAGACACCGGACTCGGTCGATCTTCTGTGGTACCTGTGGTGCGGTGCTGCCTCGCCGCTCTTTGGCAAGGATCGCATGACATCGTTCGAACGCTATTTTGTCAAGGAAAAAGAGCTTCAAAAGGAACACATGAACCCATATTACAAATATTATGATGATCCAAAGTTCTGTGCGGCATTGATGCGGGAGTTTGGGCTGAATCCGGAAATCAGCCATATTATCAATGGCCATGTGCCCGTGAAACACGGTGAAACACCCGTCAAGGCAGGCGGAAGACTGTTCGTCATCGACGGCGGTATCTCTAAAGCCTATCGTTCTAAAACAGGCATCGCCGGCTATACCCTCATCTCATCCTCTCATGAAATCCAACTCGCAGAACATCGTCCATTCCATAGAGGAAATGATCTGGAAAGTCCGGAAACTTATACCACCGTACATATCGTGGAACACATGCCGCGTCGCCTGATGGTGGAAGATACAGACGCAGGAGAGCGCTTCCGCAGACGTATCGATGAACTTCAGGAGCTGCTTTCCCTCTATCGCTGCGGCGTTCTGGGAGAGGCTTGATGCGTGTCTGCCAAGGGTTGCAAAAGATTAGACTGGAGTACAGCTCATTTCATATAAATTTTGATATGTTTTTGAATATTTGCAAAAAATTGTAGCAATCTCTTTTTTATTGTGATATACTTGTTTCCGAAGAAAGCTAATTTAGTTGAAGATGCTGTGTGCCTCAGGCACACAAGAAAACGAGAGGAGAACAAGATTATGCTATTCAAAACACTTCAGGAATATGATATCGACCAGATCCGTCAGGAGCTTATCCAGTATACAGAGGAACTGGGACTGTCCAAGGACGCACTTTCTGCCACGGTAGAGGGGAAAATGACCGTGGAAGAGCTGGTCAGCAAGCTCGCTGCCCGTCTCATCGATGAGGCTGCACAGGAGGATCGCCGCCGCTTCCGTCAGAAGCAGAGCGAGGGCATCGCGCGTGCGCAGCAGGCAGGCGTTGCGATCGGCCGCCCGACCCGCAAGCAGGATAAGCGTTTCCGCCGCGTGCGTGAAATGTATCAGGCGCAGGAGGTCACCGGACAGGAGGCCGCAAGACTGCTGAGCGTTGCACCCAGCACATTCTACCGCTGGCTGCGTCAGGAAAACACAGACGAAGCATAAGTGCATTCGTACAAGATGCAGGAAAATCCATGTTTGGATCTTTCCTGCATCTTTTTTTGCATGGAAAGCGGCGTTTGTGCTGTTCAAACCCTGCTTTTTATGATACACTGAAAACGTATCACCAAAATCAGAATGCTGCAAGGAGGCAGGCATGAAACGACTTTTCACAGGGCTTGCTCTGTTTTGTTTTTTATCCATGCTGACCGGCTGCACGCTCAAAACAGGCGTCGATCTGATGCAGCTGCCCAAGCCCAACAAGGATCGGCAGGCGATCACGGATGAGCTTGCGCGGGTCAAGTCGTCCGATGCCGTGGAGGATGCGCCCTATCAGGGGGAGAACCGCAATACCGTGCAGATGGTCGACCTGAACAACGACGGGATCGAGGAAGTGGTCGCCTTTTTCCGCACGCCGGCAAATGGAAACACCTATGAAGCGGTCGTGCTCAGTAAGCAGGAGGATGAACGCTATGGATACGTCGGACGGGTCCACGGGATCGGCGCACGGATCGATTCGGTCAGCTACCCCGTCATCACCGCAGACGGACACCGCGGCATCTTCCTGAGCATGGAGCAGGTCGGAGAACAGGCCAATCATCTGATCGCCGCCGATTACTCCGAGGCAGGCATCGATGTGATGCTGGAAACCGATTATATCAGTATGCTCCCAGTCGATCTGGACAACAATGGCACAAGGGAGCTGTTCCTGATCTCCGGACCGGATACACGCCGCATCGCGTCCGTTTATACCTATGATGCGGAGAGCCGCACCATCAAGATGGTCAGCGAAAGTCCACTTTCCGCCTCGGCGAAGATCATTGAACGCGTGAGCAGCGGATATATCGCCGAGCGTATGCCCGCCGTCTTTGTGGAAGAAACCGTGCAGGGCGGAAACGGACAGCAGACCGATGTGTTCATCTGGAAAAAGCAGGGCGGTCTGCGCAATCTGGCGCGGAGTACGGAAAGCGGTATCGGACGTGAGACCTATCGAACCGTACCCGCCAATGCCTATGACATCAATGGAGACGGACTCATAGAGATCCCACGCGCGGTACACATGATAGGCTCTGGACAGCCGGGCAGTGATGAGGTCTATATGCTGGACTGGTATCTGTATGCCGCCGACCATGAGCCGACCTATGTGCGCACAACATACCGCAATGTCAGTCAGGAATGGGATTTCGTCATCAGTCAGGCATGGTATGATACCGTACATGCGGTCAAGGGTACGCGGGATGGCATCGACTATACAAGGTTCGAGGTCTATGTGCCCGAAGGGAAGCCCATCCCGCTCCTGACCATCTATTATCTGCTGGGGACGGCAGACGATGTCAAACAGGAAATGCAGGAAAGAGGACTCTTTCCGCTCGATCGCGTTCCGTCCGGTACGTTTGCGGCATCCATTCCGCCTGAGGCTGCAAAGAGCAGTCTGGCCTTGACAGAGACACAGGTGAAGGAACGCTTTTCCCCCATTACAGTACATTGGAACGAGAGCTCATTGTGACAGGAGGTTTTTGAGAAGATGAATCGCAAGGTGCTCGTCTTGGAAGATGAGGATAATATTCGCAGTTTTGTGGTTTTGAACCTCAAGCGTGCGGGGTTTGAGGTGATCGAAGCCGATACCGGAGAGCGTGCGCTGGAGCTGTTCGAACAGAACACGGATATCGTTGTGGCGATCCTGGATGTGATGCTGCCTGGGATCGATGGCTATGAGGTGTGCCGCTCCATGCGTACCTATGGATCCCGTGCAGGCATCATCATGCTGACGGCACGCACGCAGGAGAGTGACAAGGTAACGGGACTGATGACCGGTGCAGATGATTATGTGACCAAGCCGTTTTCTGTCGTGGAGCTGGTCGCGCGTGTGGAAGCCCTCGTGCGCCGCGTCGCGGGAAGCGGATTTCAGGAGGATGACAGCCTGCGCTCGGGGCCGTTCCGGCTGGATACACGCGCAAGAGAAGTCACCAAAAACGGCGTGAAGATCGAATTGACGCAGATCGAATATGGTATTCTGAAGGCGTTTCTGTCTAATATCGACCGTGCCCTGTCACGTGATGATATTTTGGAGATGGTTTGGGGACATCATTTTGTAGGAGAGCTCAAGATCGTCGATGTCAACATTCGCCGCCTGCGCATCAAGATCGAGGACAATCCGGCATCGCCGCGCTATATCGTCACGGTGCGCGGTTATGGCTATATGTGGGAAGGTAACGTATGAAGTACCGCAGAACAGAGGTGCGGCATACACCAAAACCCAAGATTCCGGTTTCTCCGACACGCATCCAGCATTCGCCCGGCGGTCTGCGCGGCCGCTGGCTCATGAACTCGCTGTCGTTCGTGGTCGTGATCCTCGCGGCAGTCGTGATCGCGGTATCCATGGGGTTTTCCAGCTATTATTATAACAGTATCCATGATATGCTCAGCTATCGCATGAGCGCGATGACCACCAGTTTTTATAATGGCGGCTGGCTCAGCAGTCTGGAAGAATATTACTATGGCATGGAAAAGACCATCGGTGATTTCGATATCGATATGCGCGACAAGATCGAATTCCAGTTCCTCAATGAACAGGGGACGATCGTAAAGTCCTCCTCTGGTCTCAATGATGGCACGATGGCAGCCACCGGTGACGTGGATCGCGTCCTGCGCAACCATGAGGCAGTGCAATATGATCCGGAAACGATGCAGGATGCCGTCATTCAGGCATGGACGGGCAAAGATCCCATGACGGGAGAACGCGTCCTCAGCATGACCACACCTCTGTATATCGATGATGGGCACATGGTCGGCGGCATCCGCATGGTGACCTCGCTTGCCATTGCAGAAAAACAGACGATGTATTTTGTGCTGCTGTCCGTGGCAGCGAGTCTGCTGTTCTTTTCTATGGTCGTGCTGTCCAATCGCTATTTCATCAAGTCGATCCTGGAGCCGGTCACCAAGATCAATGTCATCGCAAAGGAGATCGCCGCCGGCCGCTATGGGATGCGTCTGCAAAAGGTCTATGACGATGAGATCGGCGAGCTGTGCGACACCATCAACTATATGTCGGACGAGATCTCGCGCACAGAACGCATGAAGAACGACTTCATTTCCTCAGTCTCGCATGAATTGCGCACGCCGCTGACCGCCATCGACGGATGGAGTGAGACCCTGCTCACCGGTGGAGATACCTCGCCCGAGGAGGTACGGCTGGGGCTGGAGATCATTCATAAGGAGAGCCGGCGACTGACCCGACTTGTAGAGGAGCTGCTGGACTTTGCGCGGATCGAATCGGGACGCATGAAGCTGGAGGTCGAGACGTTCGATCTGGAAATGGAGCTGTATGAAGCTGTCTATATGTATGAAAACCTGCTGGCAGGCAGTGGGATGACGCTGGTCTATCATGCAGAGGAGTTGGAAACCTACTTTATCAATGGCGATCGCCACCGCATGAAGCAGGTATTCCTCAATATCATCGACAATGCCGCGAAATATGGTAAAAGCGGCAAGCGCATCGAGGTCGATCTGCGGCATGAGGGCAAGGATATCGTTGTCTGCGTGCGTGACTTCGGTGCGGGTATCCCAGAGGCGGAGCTGCCCTTTGTCAAGGAGCGGTTCTATAAAGGCTCGTCCAAGGAGCGCGGCAGCGGCATCGGTCTGTCCATCACGGATGAGATCATCAAGCTGCACGGCGGACGGCTGACCATTCGCTCTAAGCCGGGTGAGGGAACAGCTGTCTATATCTCTGTCCCTGCCATCGATGTCCATACCGCTTTGGGTGTGGAAACGACCATTGCAACAACTGAGGAGAATACGAATGAAGCATTATGAAATGCCGCCGTGCGTGCGTAAGACCACCATCGGCGGACAGGCGATCATTGAGGGCATCAGCATGAAAGGGCCGCAAAAGACCTGCGTGACCGTGCGCAAGCCGGACGGTACGATGACCTTTGAGGAGCGCCCGACCCCAAAACCAAAGAACAAATTCTGGAAGCTGCCTGTCGTGCGCGGTGCTTATACCTTGTTTACCGCGATGAAAGACGGCGTGGCAGATGTCAACTACTCGGCACAGTTCTTTGAAGAAGACGAGAGCGTGGATACCGAACCCTCCCGCTTTGAAAAATGGGTAGAAAAGCATATTTCCTCCGAAAAGCTGGAAAAGCTGCTCATGGGCGTGGCGATGGTTCTGGGAACGCTGCTCCCGATCGTCCTGTTTCTGGTTGCACCTACGCTGATCGTGGGCTTCCTGCCGGAGGGCGCGCCCTATTTTGTACGAAGTCTGCTGGAGGGTGTCGTGCGTATCCTCCTGTTCCTGATCTTTATGTGGTCGATCTCACACATGAAGGATATCGAGCGCACGTTCCAGTATCATGGCGCAGAGCACAAGACCATTTTCTGCTATGAAGCCGGACTGCCCCTGACTGTGGAGAATGTGCGCAAGATGCCGCG
>JARIAV010000275.1 GCA_029257685.1 Butyricicoccus sp. | reverse complement strand
GTACGGATCGATAAAAAGGGAAAAGAAATGGATGCCCGTTTCTATCAGACCCTGACCGAGGTGGAAAGCCGCAAGCATCAGGTCTCTAAGGCTGCGATCTCCGTCAAGGAAAACGGTATAGAACAGGCACAGATCCCCGTTCATGTATATGGGTCAGAAAAATCTTCTGGGGACAAAGACGGGAGCAGAGGTCTGTATGCCTATGAGATCCAGCCCGCAGGCGGAGGTGGTACATCGTGAAGCGTCTTCGCAAAAAACTGAAAAGCGATCGCGGACTTACGCTCATAGAAATGGTCGTTGCGACTGGTATCCTCGCCCTGCTGGGGATGATGCTGAGTACAGGTTTGTTTCTCGCGCGTGACAGCTATAACAATGTCACAGAGGAAGCCGAGAGCCAGCTGCTGCTTTCTACCCTCAGCGATCTCCTGTCCAATGAATTGCGCTATGCCAGAGATATCGAAACCACGGCAGATGGAAAGCTGGAACATTATACCAGTGCCAGTTATGGATCGAATACGACGCTTGCGATCGACAAGAAAGGACAGCTGCGCGTCAATGGCTTGCTGATGCTCTCCACAGGTGCGTATGGGAATGGCATATATAAGATCGAGACCTGCGACATCATCCGTGAAAAGAAGGGCAGTGATGCCGCTGCCGATCGGGATGTATTTCAGGTAGCACTGAAGGTCAAAGGCGTGCATGAGATTTCCAATGAAATCAGTTTTTCTGTCCGCTGTCTCAATCAGACGCGTGATGAGGGAGGAAACACATGAAATATACAAGACTAGGTGACCTGCTGGTAGGCAATGGAACCATTACGCAGGAGCAGCTGCAGGAAGCCTTGGCGATGCAGAAGCAAAACGGCAAGCGTCTGGGTGATGTGCTGCGTGATAACCATATCATTACGGAAACGCAGGTCATAGAGGCCCTGATGACACAGCTGGGTCTGGAGTTCATCGACCTCAACGCCTGCACCATCTCCTCGGATATGGCACAGCTGCTGCCCAAGAGCATTGCAAAGAAGCACCGTGTCGTTCCCGTGCGTGCAACCCGTACCGAGTTGTATCTGGGCATGACCGATCCGCTCAACTTTGCAGCCATCGAGGAGGTCGGCGCGGCAACACGCCGTCAGGTCATCCCGATGATCGCAACCGATGAAGCTCTGGAGCGTGCGCTGCAAAACCTGTACAGCAATCAGGGTACGATGAAGGCGATCGAGGATATGCGCCGCGATCTGGATTCCAACCAATATGGCACGAGTATCCGTGCCGTGGAGGATTTCCGTCTGGCAGCCGATGACGGGGACGAAAACGCAGCCCCGACCATTCGTCTCGTAAACTCGATCATCCAGCGTGCCTATACGGAGAACGCCAGTGATATCCATTTGGAGCCGGTCGGCTCTAAGCTGCTCATTCGTATGCGTATCGACGGTGTCCTGCGCAATATCATCACCGTGCCGCGTGAATTGCAGATGTCGGTCATCTCGCGTATCAAGATCATGGCACAGCTCGATATCGCACAGAAGAATATCCCGCAGGACGGACGCATCAATATGACGGTGCAGCAGGAGGTCATGGATCTTCGTGTATCCACTCTGCCCACCATCAACGGGGAAAAGATCGTAATTCGTCTCCTGCGCAAAGACCCACGCATGATCTCGGTAGATGGCATCGGTATGCGCGGCGAGAACAAGCGCCGATTCATGGAGCTGATCACTGATTGCAAGGAAGGCGTTCTGATGGTCGTAGGCCCGACCGGTTCCGGTAAGACTTCCACGCTGTACACCATGATCGATCACAAAAAGAGTGAGGAAGTCAACCTCATTTCGCTGGAAGATCCGGTCGAGTATCACATGGACGGTGTCTGTCAGGTACAGATCAATGAGCAGACCGACCTTACGTTTGCAAATGCCCTGAGAGCGGTACTGCGTCAGGATCCGGACATCATCGCGGTCGGAGAGATCCGAGATGGTGAGACAGCCGAGATCGCCATGCGTTCTGCCATGACCGGTCACTTGGTGCTGACCACCATCCATACCAATGACGCGATCTCCTCGATCGATCGTCTGCTGGATATCGGGGTAGAACCGTACCTGATCGCCGGTGCTGTGCGCGGCATCATTTCTCAGCGTCTGGTGCGCCGGATCTGTCCGCGTTGCCGCACGGCTTATACGGCAACGCCGGAGGAAGTCGAGATGCTCGGGCTGGATCCCAGCCGTGCGCATCACTTCTATCGGGGTGCCGGCTGTTCCGATTGCTTCCAGACAGGCTATCGCGGACGAATCGCCGTGTTTGAGATCCTGACCATGACCCCTGAGATCCGCCATGCGATCCATCAGAAGGATCTCAAGCTGGTGGAAGAAGCGGTACACCATTCGAGCTTCCAGCCCATTTTGCACAACTGTGCGGAGCTGGTCAGCGAAGGGATTACCACAACCGATGAAATCGTAAGAATCATAGGGAGACAAGCGGAATGACCATCCATGATTATATTGAAACAGCCAAAAAGAATCGGGCGTCCGATCTGCATCTGGTTTGTGAACTGCCGCCAAAGTGCCGCATAGATGGCGAGATCCGCGATCTGGACAGTGTGCCGCTGACCGCATCCCAGTGTATGGCATTTGCACGCGAGCTTGCCGGAGAGCAGTTTTCCGAGCTGGAACGCGTTGGGGAACTGGATCTGGCACTCACCATTTCCGGTGTGCGCTGCCGACTGAATCTGTTCCGTCAGCAGGGCGTATATTCCGCGGCGATCCGTTTGCTCAACGACCACATTCCGGAGCTGAATGAACTGGGACTGCCGCCCGTCGTCGAGGAGTTCTGCTCCTACAATCAGGGGCTTGTTCTCATTACAGGCGAGACCGGTTCGGGTAAGTCCACCACGCTGGCGGCGATGCTCAACCGTATCAATCACCGTGCGCGGCTGCATATCCTGACACTGGAGGATCCGGTCGAGTATGTCTATACTCCCGACCAGTGCATCATCAATCAGCGCGAGATCGGACGCGATACCATGAGCTTTGCAGCCGGTCTGCGTGCCGCTCTGCGTGAAGATCCCGATGTGATCCTCGTCGGTGAGATGCGCGACCTCGATACCATTCAGACTGCGCTGACGGCTGCCGAGACCGGACATCTGGTATTCGGTACGGTCCATACGAACTCTGCAGCGGACTCCATCGACCGTATCGTCGATGTATTTCCGGCAGAGCGTCAGCAGCAGATCCGCTTGCAGCTGTCCATGACACTCAAAGCGGTACTCTCCCAGCAGCTGCTTCCGCGTGCCAAGCAGGAGGGGCGTGTCCTTGCCTGTGAGGTCATGAAGACCGACGACGCGATCCGCAACCTGATCCGTGAGGGCAAGACCCCACAGATCCAGAATGCGATCCAGACTACCGGTTCTGTGGGGAATATCCTGATGGATCGCACCTTGCAGAACCTGTACCGAAGCGGCGCGATCTCGCAGCAGACCATGGAGGGCGCAATGCGCGGCGGTGCCGGACTTTCAGCCGGTGCGCCTATGGGCGCGCCGCAGGGCATGACCCGACCACGCGGTTTTATGGGAACGGAAAGGAGGCTGTAAGTCGTGCCAACTTATCGTTATGAGGCGTTGGGTGCTGACGGACAGCAGACCGAAGGCATCGTAGAAGCCACGGACAGCGCGCAGGCCGTTGCGCAGGTGCGCCAAAGCTATGATGTGGTTTTGCAGGTCGAGGAGATCCGCCTTGCCAAAGAGAATCCGATGGAGCGACTGCAAAGGCTCGATCTCAAGGCGTTTTCCCTCATGTGTAAACAATTTTCCATTATTTTGAAAGCAGGTCTGCCCCTCGTGCAGACGGTCGATCTGGTCGGCTCGCAGACCTCGGACAAGATGCTCAAAAAGCTGCTGACACAGGTTGCGGAGGATATCGCGAATGGCTGGAGCCTGTCCTACAGCTTTTCCAAGCGCGGCGAGAATCGCCTGCCGCCTGCCTTTGTCGAGACGGTCGAGGCTGGCGAGCAATCCGGTGATCTGGTTCGTTCGTTTGAACGGCTGAGCCGGTACTATGATCGCATGACCAAGACACGCGCAAAGGCAACAAGTGCCATGATCTATCCGGCATTTTTGATCTTTGTATCGGTCATCGTTATCACCATCATTATGACCTATGCCGTGCCAACTTTCGCTTCGACCTTTGATTCGATGGAGATGGAGCTGCCCCTTGCAACGCGTATCGTTGTCGGGCTTTCCGACTTCTTCCGCAAATATATCTGGGTCATGGTCGGCTTGGTGGCTGGCGCACTGCTGATGTTCCGCGTGTACGCAAGCACGGACAAGGGACGTCTGCGCACTGCGCTCTGGGGCATCACGATCCCTCTGCTTGGAAAGATCACGGTCATGACCGCGGCAAGCCAGTTTGCACATACCATGTCTGCCATGCTGTCTTCCGGTATGCCGATCCTCAAGGCATTGGACACCTCGTCCCGCTCGATCAGCAATGCCCATCTGTCTGAACAGATCCGGAACGTCATTCCGGGCGTAGAGGGCGGACAGCCGCTGGGTGAGTGTATGCAGAGCTGTGAGGATCTGCCCGATATGCTGGTACAGATGACGGCAATGGGCGAGGCGACCGGTTCACTTGAGTCTACACTGGAGATCCAGGCGGAATATTATGACAATGAGGTCGATACGCTGACTGCGCGCGCACTCTCCATTCTGGAGCCTGCGATCATCTGCGTGATGGCAGTATTCGTATTTTTGATTTTGATGTCCATCTATCTGCCAATGTTCAGTATGTATGGCGCATTGATGTAAAAACATGAAAAGGTGTGCCACCCACATCGTTTTATGGATATAGGGTAAATTTTGCACCGCGGATGCGGTGAAACGGATATAAGGAGGAGTATACACACATGAATAACCTGAAAGAAAAGTACATGAAGAAGCTCAAAAAGACAGCGGGCTTTACGCTGGTCGAGATGCTGATCGTTGTTGCGATCATCGCGATCCTCATCGCGATCTCCATCCCGATGGTAAGCAAGAGCCTTGAAAAGGCAAAGAGAGCAACTGACGCTGCAAACGAACGCTCTGCAAAGGCTGCTGCACTGATTTTGTATATGACTGATGAGAAATTTGATGCAACAAAAACATATTATTACAATGCTGTTAAGGGTGAACTGCAAGATGGTACTGACGGAATTCAAGGCTATGGTCAGTGCCCAAAGCATAAAAATGGTTACCTCAAGGTAACGATTGATGAAGATGGGCTGGTTACAGATCTTGTTTGGGAAGGCGATAAGGTTACTAAGGGTGATCATCTTGATAGTGAGAATATGATATCAGATGGAAATAAGAAATCGTAACAACACAATATAGATTATTTGAACCAATCAACCGCTGGGGAGGGTGGCTCCCCGGCGACCCCTTTTTAGGGGCTATCTGAAAAGTCGAAATTCTAGTCTTTTTCACCGTGCATGGCACCTGCTGCGTTAAAAATACTCGGAATCCATCAAGGATTCCTGCGTTTTTTGCCTTGCATCTGCA
>JARIAV010000257.1 GCA_029257685.1 Butyricicoccus sp. | reverse complement strand
GGAATGAGCAGCTTGCGCGGCAGATGCCACTCGGTCACGACGAGCATGAACAGGCAGAGCAGGGCTGTAACACCCTGTCCGAGAATGGTGGCGAGCCCTGCGCCTGTCATGCCCCAGCCCAGAACGGAGATCATAACAGCATCTAAAATGATATTCGTGATGAAGCCTGCCATCATGGCGCACATGGCAAACAGCGAACGGTTCAGATTGCGGAAAACGGGTGCAAGACCGGTAGAAAACACCTGAAATGCCGTACCAAGGATGATCATGCGGATATAATCGAGACCACAATCATACACCGCACCGGTCGCACCGAACAGGCGCAGCAGGTGGGGATGGAGCGGAAGCAAAAGGGCGAACAGCAGGATGGTTGCCAGAAACAGCATGGAGACGGTCGTTCCAAGAAACCGCTGCCGCTGATCTTCCTCGCCGCGTCCAAGGCTGATGGACATGTGGATCGCACCGCCCATGCCGATGCCTGTGCCCACGGCTTGCAGCAATGCGGTCATCGGATAGGCGATATTGATGCCTGCAAGTCCGCTGTCACCGATATATTGTCCTACGAAAAACCCGTCTACGATGGCATAGACACCGGAAAATGCAAATGCCAAAACCGCAGGCAGCATCGTGCTCAAATAGGATCGTATCATATAAAAAATTCCCCTTTCCTGTAAGATAAAATACATCTAGTCCGAACGATTGTATCATGGGGAAAATAGCTTGTCAAGCGGCTTGACGCTGCTTCAAAAAATAAACTTTTAAGGGAAAAATCAGGAGTGCATACAAAAAGAAAAACGGTGCAGCGGTCGCTGCACCGTTTTGCGCATTGCGTTACAAGATAAGAGGTTCTTGCGGGATCTCGTCCCCAAGCCATGTTTGATCGTCTGTAAGCTCCATCGTGAACATACGCCCTGCATCGCGATCATATTTCGCCTGATGATATTTGAACAGCATACGGTTTCCGCCCACTGTACCAAGGATCTCGATTTTTCCCGTGGGATGGGAGAGTGCATAGCGCAGAGACTTTCCCTGCCCGTTCTGCATGGCTTTTGCCTGCTCAACGACCTGTATCCCGCGCAGGAAGGGGACGGAAAACTGATTTTTCACACCCGTGACGGGTCGGCACTGGAACACATAATAAGGGATGACACCCATGCGGATGAGTCCGCGCAGCAGCGTACCAAGGACGACACCGTCGTCATTGACGCCCTTGAGCAGAACGGTTTGATTGCGCACAGGCATCCCACAATCGCGAATGGCTTTGATGGCTGCCTCTGCCTGTGGGGTCAGTTCGTGTGGATGGTTGAAGTGGGTGATGAGGAACAGCTGCTTTTTCTCGTTGTATTTGCGGAACAGTGCAAGCAGGTCAGGATCGTCTGTGATACGCTGTGGGAAAGTGACGGGTACACGGGAACCAAAGCGGATCATATCCAGATGGTCGATCTCGCACAAACGGGACAGATACTCTTCCAAAACATCATTGTCGTTGAGCAGGGCATCGCCGCCGGAAATCAGGACATTGCTGATTTCCGTATGTGCCTTGATGTAATCGATCATTTCATCCATGTGCGAGGCGATCTCTGCGTCAGACAGACCGACAAGGCGTTTGCGGAAGCAGTGGCGGCAGTACATGGCGCAGCGATTGGTGGACAAGATGAGTGCGGTCGCATGATACTTATGCTGCATGCCAACGACTACCGTGTTGGAGGCCTCACCGCTGGTATCGAAGCTGCCCGACAGATCGGTTTCACGAACAGAGGGGATACACATTTTGCGGATCGGGTCATTGGGATCGTTGGGGTCGATAAGGGACAGATAGTAGCGGGGAACGGACATGGGGAACTGCTCTAAAATACGCGCCATCTGTGCGCTGTCCGCTTCGTTGAGGTGCAGCAGCGCACTGACTTCCTGTGCAGAGTGCAGATTTTCTTGCAGATCGTGCTTCCAGCTCATCACGATCACCTCCATAGATTGATATCTTCAGTATACCATTCATGCACAAAAAATGAAAGTAACAGCTTGAATAAAATGTGCAATCTGTCCGATTTGCCGCCTTTGGGACTGTTCAGCACAGAGGGAATCTGCTATACTGGAGACGAATGAAAATTTGAAAGGATCAGAGGCGAACGAGTTTGCAGGATACATTATTCTATCAGGATGCATATCAAAAGGAATTCGATGCAGTCGTATTGCATTGTGAGAAACGGAAAAAGGGGTTTACAGTCGTGCTGTCCCAGACGGTGTTTTATCCGGAGGGCGGCGGACAGCCGGGAGACACCGGAACACTCAATGGGGTCCGGGTATGGGACACACAAGAGCAGACAGGCCAGATCGTTCATTTCTGTGAAGCACCGCTTCCGGTTGGGGAAACCGTGCATGGGATCCTTGACTGGGAACGCAGATTTCGGCACATGCAGTCCCACACAGGCGAGCATATCTTTTCGGGCATTGCTCATGCACGCTATGGGTGCAATAATGTGGGATTTCACATGAGCGCGGACTGCGTAACGATCGATTTGGATCAGGCGTTGACAGCGGAGCAGGTCGCGGAGATCGAGCGCGAGACCAACGCGGCGGTCTTTGCAGACGTGCCGACGGTCGTACAGTATCCGGACGAAGAAACCTTGCAGACGCTGGCATATCGCAGCAAAAAGGAACTGACCGGAACCGTGCGTCTGGTAGAAGCAGGCGGACGGGATCTGTGTGCGTGCTGTGGGCTGCATGTGGCAAGGAGCGGGGAAGTGGGATGCGTCAAGGTGGGCACACAGACCCCTCACCGCGGCGGTATCCGAATGACGCTTTTGATCGGGTGGGATGCCCTTGCGGACTACGATACAAAACACAAACAGGTGACTGCGATCTATCAGACCCTTTCGGCAAAGCCGAATGAAGTGGTGGAGCGTGTGCAGCAGCTGGCAGAGCGCAATGATGCATACAAGGCGCAGATCGTGGCTTTGCAGGACGAGATCTTCCGGCTGCGCGCGCAGCAGCTGCCGCAGGGAGAGAAAAAGCTGTGGCAGTTTGCAGAGGATCTGACGCCGGTGGAGATCCGCCGTTTTGCCGATGTACTGGCAGAACAGACAGAATGGGCGGCTGTATTCACAGAGACCGCAGAAAATAACTGGCAGTATGCAATTTGCAGCCACACGTTCGATGTGCGCCCCAGTTGTCAGGCGCTCAATGCCGCGCTGCAAGGACATGGCGGCGGAAAGCCTGCACTGGTACAGGGGGCGATCCGCGCGGACAGAGCGCAGATCGAGGCATTCTGTGAAGGATATCAGGAAGCAGGCTGGAAGGAGTAACGATATGCAGGAAATTTATGCAGGGCGACGCTATCGCCATTTCAAGGGCAAGCTGTATCAGGTGATCCTGATCGCGCGCCACTCAGAGACGCAGGAGAAGATGGTCGTATATCAGGCGCTGTATGGGGATTACGGATTTTATGTACGTCCGTATGAAATGTTTGCAAGTCCGGTCGATCGGGAAAAATATCCGGATGTGACACAGGAATACCGTTTTATGCTGGTGGAAGATTGAAAAATGCCGTTCAGGGAGTTTCTCTGAACGGCATTTTGTATTATTTCATTTCGTCGAGTGGGAGCTCTTCATTTTCTGTCGGGACAGTTTCCGCAGGGGTCGAGGTCTCTGTATGCTTTGGAACATCAGAGATGGGGAGCTCCTCCTGCTCGAACGGAACGGTTTCCGGCTCGGAAGGGGTCGCTTGCTCGGGAGCGGGTTCCGGTGTGTATGCTTCCTCTGGCGGTGCAGAAGCCGCTGGAGAATCGGTCACATCGTCCTTCATCTGTGCAAGCCGCAGATTGTTTTCCGCAATGCGCAGCTGACACGCACGGATCCGGTCACATTCTACGGAGAACGCCGCATCGGGTGCGTCCCCATAAAGTTCAAAATACATTTTACCGATCGCGAGATAGGCGCGGCGCATCGCGTCCTCCTCAGCCATATTATCCGTTTTGAGCTTTGCGATCGCAACACCGCTTTGCATCATTTCGGTCGCTTTTCCGCGCAGATCATCGAGTTTATCCAGCAGAGCCATAGAACCAGCCTCCAATCAATGTTTCTTATAAGAATTATTGTACATGGCTTTGTAGGAAACGTCAAACAAAAAGTTGAAAGTACATAGAAATTTAACAAATTGCATAAAGGAATTTACGAGAAATTGGGAAAGGGAAAGGAAGTTTTGTTGCAAAGCGATAGATCGTGTGGTATCCTAACAGAAAAGGGGCCCGGCAGGGGCAGACGGGGCATATCGATATGTGCCCGCGCACATAAAAAGAACGAGAGGAGCGAAACGATATGGCAGTCACCCTGCGGCAGATTGCAGAGATCGCTGGGGTCTCACGCGGTACGGTCGATCGTGTCATCAACAATCGCGGACATGTGAATGAGGAAGTGGAAGCGCGGATCCGACAGATCGCGGCAGAGCTTGGATATGAGCCAAATGCCGCCGGACGTGCGCTCGCACGCGCAAAAACGAATCTGAAGATCGGATTTTTGGTGCAGTCTGTGGAAACACCGACCATGCAGACCGTGGTAAAGGGTGCAGAACAGGCAGCAGCGGAGCTCAAGGCACAGGGTGTGGAGGTCATCATCCACAAAATGGAATCGCTGGGAGAGCAGCGCGAGCTGGATGCGATCGAGGCGTTTGTGAAAGAGGGCATCAAGGGGCTTGCGATCACGCCGAGTGATTCTGCTGAGGTCTGCGCCGCGCTCGACCGCGTCGTGGAAACCGGCATACCTGTGGTAACGGTCAACAGCGATGCACCGCGCAGCCGCCGCATGTGTTTCGTGGGCATCGATAACAGCCGCGGCGGACGGACAGCGGCTGGACTGGCACGTTCGATGCTGCCGGAGGGCGGAAAGATGCTGGCACTGTCCGCACATCCCAATAACCACGGACACCGGGCAAGATACACCAGCTTTGCGGAAGAACTTGCAAGGATCGCACCGGATATCGAGCTTTTGCCCTTACAGCATTGCTTCAATCGGGACGATTATGCATACGAGCTGACCTTGCGGGCACTGGAAGAAAACCCCGATCTGGATGTCATCTATGTGACGGCGCATGGGCAGCATGGCGTTTGCCGTGCGATCGAACGAATGGCAAGACAGGTGCGCGTGATCGCTTACGATATCACACCGCAAAATTGCATCGATCTTGCCGAGGGGCGCATCGAATTTGTGATCGACCAGAATGCAAGGGTGCAGGGGAGGCAGCCGATCCAGCTGCTGTACCGGTATCTGATGTATGGGGAAACACCGGAAACACCAGAAATGTATACAGATGTCCTCATAAAAACACGATATAATATCTAAAATGTCAATAGAATATATTCAGAATATACAAGGCTCTTTCAAAGGAGCCTTGTATTTTTCGTGCAATTTGTTCACGGGCACACAATAAAATGTCGAAATGACCAAAAATAAGGAAGATGATTTGTATATTTACATGAAAATAAATAAGAAATGTCTGTTTTTGTTGCGTTCACGGGCACAAATCAGTATAATGAAACTTGTAAACAACAGGGAAACGATGGAAACAGAGCGCGCATCATGCCCGATATCGCGGTCTGTATCGTTTGCATCAACAAGGCAGACAGGCGTCCGCGCCTGCCTTGAACGCTGTATGATCATGTTAGGGGAGAGCATACAGCGGAAGGAGAACCGACTGGAGCCTTGCCAGCCGGTAAACGAATTATGGAAAGAGGATGAAAGAATGAATTTGATGTTCACTGTGGTAACATTTGTGGGATTCACTGCACTTGTAGCATTCATTTCCTGGTGGAAAACAAGGGATGATAAGCTGGATACCCAAGATGGATACTATCTGGCTGGACGCGGTCTGACCGGTCCGGTCATCGCAGGCTCTCTGCTGATGACCAACCTTTCCGCGGAACAGCTGGTCGGTATGAATGGACAATCCGTTCGGATCGGTATGAGTCCGATGGGATGGGAAGTTACGTCTGCGATCGCGCTTGTGATCCTTGCATTCGTACTGATGCCCAAATATTTGCAGACTGGTCTGACCACTGTACCGGAATTCTTTGAACAGCGTTATGATGCCGGCACCCGCCGCCTCGTTTCGTTTATCGTACTGCTGTCCTATATCCTGATCATGCTTCCGAACGTACTCTATGCCGGTGCGCAGGTATTTGTCAATATCTTCAGCATCGACGTTGTTATGGCACAGCGTTTCGGCATGGAGCTGACACAGGCGCGTTTCTGGGCGATCACCATCGTATGTATCGCGACAGCGATCGTCGGTTCTCTGTATGCGATCTGCGGCGGTCTGAAGGCGATCGCACTGTCTGACTCCATCAACGGGATCGGTCTGATCCTCGGCGGTCTGCTGGTTCCGGTATTCGGCTTGATCGCACTGGGTGCACTGAGCGGCGGCGGCTTCATGGAGGGTGTCGATATGTTCCTGCATACCGATAAGACCCTGCTCAATGCCATCGATGCGCCAAACCTCAACGAACCGTATCTGCCGTGGCCGCTCCTCGTAACCGGCCTGCTCGTCAACAATCTGTATTTCTGGGCGACCAATCAGTCCATCATTCAGCGTGCATTTGGCGCAAAGAACCTGAAAGAAGCGCAGAAGGGTGCAGTGCTGGCTGGTTTCTTCAAGATCCTGACCCCGATCATCATTGTATTCCCTGGCATCATCGCACGTCTGCTGTACACAAATATCACAGCTTCCAACGGCTGGGGCAATGGCGATACCGCATATCCGATGCTGGTTGCGGACGTGATGCCAAAGGCATTGCTCGGCTTCTTTGCCGCAGTTATGTTCGGTGCGATCCTGTCCTCCTTCAACTCCATCCTGAACTCTGCATCGACGATCTATGCACTCGATATCCATCGTCCGATGTTCTGTCCGAATGCAGAGGATGCACACATGGTAAAGGTCGGTCAGGTATTCGGTACGATCATTGCGGTGATCTCTACCGTGATGGCACCGTTCTTCATGTATGCCGCTGGTGTTACAACGGTTGTAAACTCTGCATTCGCAGCATTCAATACGCCCCTGTTCGTATGTCTGCTGTGCGGCTTCTTCTGGAAGAAGGTGCCGTCCAATGCGGCAAAGATCGTTATTCCAGTGCATGTAGTGTTGTATTTCCTCCTGCAGTTCGTACTGCGTCATCAGATCCCGGCTCTGGAAAATATCCATTACCTGTACTTCACGGCGTTCCTGTTCGTTCTGGATATCATCCTGATGGCTGTGATCGTAAAGGTAAATCCGCGCCCGACAGACTTTGTTCTGAGCGATGCAAAGGCAGTAGACATGACTCCTTGGAAGAACGGCAAGGTAATTGCCGGAGTGGTACTCGGTGTTATGTGTCTTGCATATATTGTTTTCTCTCCTCTTTGCCTGGGTGCATGATCCTAAAATGCATACTTGCAAAGGAAAAACCTGCCAGATTTTTTCTGGCAGGTTTTTTTCTGCGAAAAAAGAGAAAAACAGGAGAAAGGGCGTACAGAAAGACCGGATTATTTTGAACCAAAACGCGCTGCCGTACTCTATATATAAAGAGCGGAAGCGAGCAGGAAATAAGATGTCATATAAATGTAATGAAAATAAGATAGACAATATAAGGAAGTCGTTCTATAATAAAGATACAGAAGAAAAAGTTGCTAAAAATAAATAAAAATTCTTTGTATAGAACTTTTTGGAAGTGGATTGGTTGCAGGATCACTCTGCGCTTGTGTGAAAAAGAAAAAGGATACCGTAAAATGTGAAAGATACAGCGGAACCCGTATGTTTTTGAGATGACACATCCTGTGAAAAGTTTAACCATATTTTAACCAAAATGTGGTAGATACACAGGTTGAAAACGCATAAAATAAAATCAGGTCAACTACAATGACCGAAAAACGGCAGATATTGCTTTTGTATCCGGCGGATTCGGTCAGCGAAGGAGGAAATGACAATGAAAACTTCAAGTACGAAACG
>JARIAV010000239.1 GCA_029257685.1 Butyricicoccus sp. | reverse complement strand
AGTGCCTCGTGCGCCTCAGTAGTTTGGAAGTACATTAGGATCTCCTCCTCTTTCTATCTATCATTTGAGAGGGGTCATTCCCGTGCCCCTCCAAAGGTTTCAAACTCATCGAAGCTTGCTTTGTTATTTTTATTGTATACCTCGCAGGTAGATATTTCAATCCCCGTTTTCACAAAAAAGATTTTCTGTTTTTTGGTAATATTATACAAATATCATATATTTATCTCGTAAAATTAAGCGGTTTTTTGCAACTTATTCCCATTGATTCTGTTATCTTTTTCACAAAATCCATGCGTTTGATTCCTTTTTGCAGGGTTTTTCGTATCCTCCTCCCGCTACAGGCGTAAAAAAATACCGCCAAGGGGTCTTCCCTCAGCGGTACGGAAATCAATTTTGGCAGGTTACAGGATGGATTTTCAACAACCGTGGATTTTTTCCGGTCATCCACCTGCGGCGCACAGGGGTGATCCATCTGATTTTCCTTTCTGCAAAAGGATTTGCTTTGGAAGCAAAGAGCAACGTGTCGCGGCCGCGCGACGGCGGCGTTTCTGCTGCCACAAACTGCGGAGGTTTTGGAAATCCGTCTGGTTTTCCTTTCCGTAAAAGAAATTTGCTTGGAAGCAAAAAGTAACGTGTCGCGGCCGCGCGACGGCGGCCAAAGGGTTGGAAACCTTGCGGTTTCCTCTACCCTTTGGAATCTTCCCCTTCCCTCTCCATCCGGTTCACCTCGGTGCCGCCGAAAGGGTGTGAAAGTATGACCTCCGCCACAGGCGGGATTTCTGAGGTCGGTTCGTTTCCGCGGAAGTGCCCCAAGGGTGTGAAAGTATGAACTCCGCCGCAGGGCGGGTCTGTGCAGCCCTTGTGGTGCTTTTTCTTACCTGCAATTTTTTAATCGTTTCTGCAACTTTTAATCGTTACAGATGAAGCCAAACTCATATTCCGGACGGATCAGGTCAAGCAGGATGTGCTCTTCCTTGGGGATCACGCCGATGAGGCTGCGCTCGCCGTCGTTCGGCATATCCTGCAAAACGACCTCCAGTTCGCCGCGGTAGTGCTTGAGGTTGTCATTGACCACGAGCACATCTCCGCGCTGGAAATACGGTCTCGCATCCGGACGGGGTGGGAACGCGGTCTCGCGGCAGTCCAGACGGGGCATCGAGGAGCGCAGCATATAGTCGGAAGCATCGCCGCGCGTAAAGTGACGGTAGCCGGTCAGGATCTTCTTTTCCGCCTCGGTGATATCGGGCACGAGATCGACGCGCATGGTGATCTGGCTGAGCGAAACTGCCGCGATCGCCTTGAGCTCCTCCTCGGTCGCGAAGCAGTTTCCGATGATGATATCATCGATCATCTCGGTCGCGAGCAGATGGCGCACCTGCAAGTCGATGGGCAGATCGCGGTGCATCTCACAGGTGGGCAGACCGGCACTCACCGGCCACGGTCCAAAGGTGTCCTTATTGTGGCTGGAAACGAATGCCGCCGTGCGGAAGCCGCTCTTTTTGTACTTCTCCGTAAAGTACAGGAAACGCTCCCAGCCCAGCCCCGTGAAACGCTGCGGATAGAAGTTGTGACAGGTCACGATACCGCTGCGGTTCGCGCCGCGCTCGATCATGATCTCCAGATCCAGATTCTGCGACGCGTTGAACTCGATCAGGATATTATATGGGTTGCGTGTGATGGCGATGTCCTCGGTCGCGCCGAAGTGCCCGTCCAGACGGATGATATCCACGCCCATATCGGCAAACACCTTGAGGTCGAACGGGGTCGCGCCCAGCTTCTTGAAGATCTCCGGATTGGTATCGACCGCAACCTCCATATCGTACTTGTGCGCAACTGCCATAAAATCAGAGAACGTGCGGATGATCTCCTCTTTTTCGCCCTTGCCGGACAGCAGGCAGGTGAAAATGCGGCGGAAGCCATACTTTGCCGCAAGCGCGATATAGGCTTCATCCTGTTCCGGTGTGCTGTGCTGCGGATATACCGAAATACCAAGCTTATGCATAATTTTTGATTCCTTTCCTATGTGATCCATTCCATCGGTCTTTGTCTGCAATGCATCGTGCGATTTAGAGCGCGATCTGCACCAATTTTCTGACCAGTTCCTCGCTTACGATATCATAGCTGGACTCGTGCGGTGCAGGTGCAAAGCTGTAGCTGACCTGTGTACCGATGGTCGTCGGATCTTCTCTCCAGTCCTTACAGGAGGAATGTGCCTGAGACAGTCCGGTATACTCGATGATCTCGCGCACATTGGACGCATTGACGCCGCAGCCTGCCAGCAGCTCGATCTTGTCGCCGTACTTTTCCTGTAAGGTGCGCAGCATCTCCTTGCCCTCGACCGCCTTGGGTGCAAGCCCACTCGTGAGGATGCGGTCAACGCCTGCCTCGATCAGCTGCTCGATGGACGCATACGGATCTTTCACACAGTCGAATGCACGGTGGAACACTGCCTCGCCCTTATGCGCGTGGATCAGCTCCACCATCTTTCTGGTGTTCTCCATGTCAATGGTCGCATCTGCGTTCAGGAAGCCGAACGCCAGTCCGTGCGAGCCCGATTCCATCAGCAGTTCAGCTTCTGCAAACATCTGCTCCTTCTCCGCTTCGCTGTAATGGAAGCCGCCTGCACGCGGACGTACCATGCTGATGATCTTGAGATCGGTGTTCTGACGGGTCAGCTTGACGCTTGCAGCAGTCGGGGTCAGTCCGCCCAGATGCAGCGCGGTGTTGAGCTCGATGCGGGTCGCGCCGCCGCGGTGCGCCTGCAATGCGTCCTCATAACTTCCACAGCAAATTTCGTATGTCATGATGGTTGCTCTCCTTTTTCGTTCTCTCAAAATTTTATTGTGCCAGATAGTACAGGCTCAGTGCATAGATCTTTGCATTGGTCAGCAGATCATCTGCACGCATCCATTCATTCGGCTGGTGTCCGATGCCCTTCTGTCCGGGGAAGGACGGCCCAAAGGGGACGATATTGGGCATGAGCTTGGCATATGTGCCGCCCGTTGTCGTGACGGGTGTTCCGTCCTGTCCGGTCACCTGCTCGTAGGTATAGCGCAGGGTATCCACCAGACGGCAATCCTTGGGGAAGCGCACGGGATCGAAGTTGCTCACCAGCTTCACTTCATAATCGGGCAGGGTGTGTGCGAGCTGCTCTGTCAGCTGCGCACAGGTACAGCCTGCCGGATAGCTGATGGCAAACTGCACCGCCGGCTTGTCCCCTGCCTTGACCATCGTATAGTTCCGCACCTCCAGCGTCCCGAACTCCGCATCCTGAAAGGCGATGCCCAGCCGCTCGCCGTTGTTCTTGGCATTGAGGATATAGCCGTTCATCAGGCGGAACAGCGCGTCCTGATCGGGGGCGATGACCTGCACCAGCGCTCTGCCGCGCTCGGCATAGACCACCGGATACTTACAGTCCGGCGTAAAGCCCATGACAGGCGGCTGCTCTCGTTCGAGGAAATACTTGAGATCTTCAAATCCGGTCTCCTCATCACAGCCGAACAGGATCCGGATCTCACGCGAGATGGGCAGTCCCAGACGCTTGATCGCATAGGCGGCATACAGACAGGACAGGATCGGCCCCTTGTTATCCAGTACGCCGCGCCCATACAGCACGCCATCCTCCCGAAAGCCGGAGAACGGCGGCTGCTTCCAGCCCGTTCCAGCCGGTACGACGTCCAAATGCCCGATCGCCCCGACATAGCCGCTCTGCTTGCAGTCCGCTGTGCGGTAGGACGCATAGCCCAGATAGTGATCGACGTCCGTGGTCTCAAAGCCCAGCCGTCTTGCCAGTGCCAAAGTGTGATCGAGTGCCTGCCGCACGCCTGCGCCAAACGGTGCGTCCGGCTGTGCCGCACTCTCGGTGCTGTCGATCTTCACCAGCGCGGTGATCTCGTCCAGCAGCTCCGCATGGAGGGTTTCCACCTCCGCGCAGAGTTTCTGTTCGATCGCTTCGTTTCGTCCGTTCATATCACTTCTCCACCAGCGGTGCTGTGCGTGTCTTCATATAGTTGTCCAGCCATTCCTGACTTGCGACCTCATGCACACACTTGCCGTCTACCTGTTTGGTCAGATATACGATCGGCTCCTGATCGGCTGTCGCGACTGCAAAGGAAAAGCCCTCGATGTTGGTCGCAACGCCCCATTCGCCCTTGTTGTTCATGGCAACCAGCGACATATCGCCTGCCTTGCCGCGGCGGCGGCGCAGGGTCTCGTCAAACATCTGCACTGCCTTCTCACAGGCTGCCTGCGGATGCATGCCTTCTTTCATGAGGCGCACGATCTCGTAGGACACACAGCCTTTCATGACGTCCTCGCCCAGTCCGGTCGCAGTCGCACCGCCGACCATGCTGTCTACATAGAAACCGGAACCGGAAACCGGCGAATCGCCCACGCGTCCCTTTTTCTTCATGAACAGACCGCTCGTAGAGGTCGCCGCGGTCATCTTGCCATGGGTGTCCAGACAGACCATACCCACGGTGTCATGGCCGGAATACGGCTTGATCTCCTGTTCCTGCACTTCCTTGACGCGGTTGCGGTAGTGGATCTTTGCGCGGTCACTGAGCATATTCTTGCGCTCGAACCCCTCACGATGGGCGAACTTCTCCGCACCCTCTCCTACAAGGAAATTGTTCACCGACTCCCGTGACAGACGGCGCGCAATGGAGATCGGGTTTGCAAAGTCCTTGATCGCACCGACCGCGCCGATATCCAGGGTGTCGCCGTCCATATAAGCCGCGTCCAGCTCCACTTCCATTTCCTCATTGGGCAAGCCGCCGTAGCCGACGGATTTATAATACGGGAAGTCCTCTACTTCCTTGATCGCAGTCTCGATCGCGTCACCGGCGTCGCCCTCTGCCTTCAGCATTTCGCTTGCCTTGCCGATGCCCTCGACTGCCATTCTCCATGTTGCAATGATGCCCCACATATCGAATCCTTCCTTTCTGTTACGCATGTCCTATGGTTTGAAAAAAACAGGGGCACGATCCCGTTTCCGGAACCGTGCCCCCAGCATTGCCTGCTCAACGGAAACAATATTTTTCTACAACGGTGTCAACGTCCTTGCCCTCATGCAGTGCCTTTGCTAACAGGCACATGCCTTCCAGCGCTTCATTGAGTCCGACCCCACCCTTTTTCGGGGTCTCCACAATGTGGATCTGATCCTTGTATTCTGCAATTGTTTCTTCGTTTTCTCTGGACATCGCGGCAAACGCCGGAACACCGGTGGTCTCCACGATATCCTTGGCAACCTTGGCTGCCATCTTGCCGTATCCGAGGTAGTTGAACGCCGGACCGCACATAACGAGATCGGCTCCCAGCTTCTTTACCATCGCACACAGCTTGCGGCTGACCTCTGCTTCATCCTGTGCAAAGAATCCGTCCCCGCAGTACAGGCACGCGATCACGCGGCCGTCGATCTGCTTGAGGAAGGGCTCCATCATCAGGGCAGGGCCCACTGCATCTTTTTTGGCTCCCAGCGGAACCATGTGATCGTCCTTGATTCCGGCACCTGCCTGAATCTGGTCGTAGATCATAATGATTTTCATGTTTGTGTTCTCCTTGTGTCTTAGAGATCATCAAACGAGAGGTCATCGAGCGAAATGTCGTCATCATCGCTCTTGTTTGCTGCCTCAGCTTCCTCCTTGAGGTATTGATGATCCATGATCTTGATGAACGGCATATAGATGAATACGCCGAGCACGAGCAGCGCGATCTGGAGCAGACCGCCGACCCAGTTGTTCGCGAGCAGACCGGAGATACCCAGCGGACAGGTCCACGGGATATTGACACCCGAGCAGATCGGAACGAAGCCCCATGCCATCGCAAAGTAAGAAATGACGATGTTCACGGTCGGAACGAGCATGAACGGGATGATCATGGTTGGGTTCAGCACGATCGGCAGACCAAAGATGATCGGCTCGTTGATGTTGAAGATACCCGGCACGAGCGACAGCTTACCGAGCTGCGTGATCCGCTTGGACTTACAGAACCAGATCATTGCAATGACGAGGGACAGGGTGGAGCCTGCACCGCCGAAGGTTGCATACAGATCCTGGAACTGCTGACAGATGATGTGGCCGGTGCCCACACCTGTACGGAAGAAATCGAGGTTTTCCAGAGACAGGGTCTGAAGGATGGGGTTGAACACCGCACCAACAACAGAACCGCCGTTGACACCGAAGAACCAGAAGAAATGCAGGAAGATATACGCAATGACCATTGCGCCCAGCGTATCGCCAAGGTTCAGCAGCGGTGTCTGCAAGAACTCGAAAATGAGCTTGAATGCATTGGTGTCAAAGTAGTTGACACACAGGTTGATCGCACCGAATACGGTCATGACAACGGTTGCAGGGATGAGCGCGGAGAAGGACTCCACAACGGTCGGCGGAACGCCCTCCGGCATCTTGATGACCCAGCCCTTGCGCTCGACCCATGCATAGATGTGAACGGATACGAACGCACAGATGATACCGACGAAGATACCCTTTGCACCCAGCCAGCCAAGCGACAGTGCTGTGATGTTTGCAGGGCCGGATACTTCACCCAAGGTGACCTCAGCGGTCATCTTGTAAGGCATCAGCAAAAACCAGCTCATCAGTGCCACCGCAGCACCGAAGATCGGGTTGGTTTTCATCTGTTTTGCAAAGCTGTGACCGATACCCATAACGGCAAAGATCGCCATGATGGTGAAGGTCGCATCCGACGGCTTATTGAGCATCGCCGCGAGAGACTCACCGGTCGCCTCGTTCACGATCGTATTGGACAGAAAATCCATCCAAGCCGGGATCGGGAAGTTTGCAATGACCAGAAAGATCGAGCCTGCGATCAAAAGTGGTGTGGAAATCAGGAAGCCATCACGGATGGACATCAGATATTTGTTTCTGCCGATCATCTCTGCCAGCGGCATGAAGATCTTTTCCAGCTTTTTCAGCATGTTTCTTAATTCCCCTTTTTATTTACTTGTTTGCCTTGATGAGCTTGATCGCGGTTTTCAGTACCTTTTCACCGTCCATCATGCCGTAATCTCCGGCATCGATGACCGCGATCGGCACGCCCTCGCTGCCGTACTGCTTGACGGTCTCGTCGTACATATACTTGACCTGCGGCCCAAGCAGGATGCAGTCCGGACGGTCGGTCTCAAAGATCTCGCCCAGCTTGTTATGCGGATATGCTGCAACCTTGATGGGCAGGTTGTGCGCATTTGCCGCTTCCTGCATCTTGTTTGCCAGCATACTGGTAGACATACCAGCGGAGCAGAATAAATAGATCTTCTTCATAAATGATTCCTCCTGTTTTTTTCAGCTGTGAAACAAAGTGCTCTGTAAGGAGTGCTTCTCCTTACTTTGCCTCCATCTCATTCAGCTTTTGATACAGCTTGATGTTTTCCTCTGCCATGAGGCGCACGGTCTCCGATGCCATCATCTGATCCTCCGCGTGCATCAGGATAAGGCTGAATGGAACGGCTTCGCCGTTTGCTTCCTGTGCGATGAGGTCAGAATGGGCATCATGACCCTTTGCATAGAAGGAGTCGCCCTCCTTCATCTTTGCTGCTGCCTCGTCGAAATCACCCTTTGCCGCTGCACGCATGGCTTCCACATAGCTGGATTTTGCCATACCAACGGACGAGATGATCTGGAAGCAGATCATTTCCATTTGTTCCATATCGGTTTTCTCCCTTCTTTGTGAAACATTTTTATGTGTACAGGCTTTCGGCTCACGTTTCTGCAAGCTCGATCACCCTTGTACCCGCCAGACGATCATGGATCGCAAGGTGTCCCTGCGTGAGTGCAAGGAGTGCAGAGAGGACGCTGACCACCAGCCCTGCGTACATGAGCGGTTTTACCAGTGAAACACCGGTGAGCAGTTCTGCCACCTGATGCCAGACGGTGCTCGCCGTCACGAGGCCGCCCTCGAGCACGATGATGCCCAAACCCTGCCGCGTCAGCATCGTACCAAGGGATACCTCGGTTTCGTCCTGCCGGACGATCCTGAGCCGGAGCATACGCTTTCCGGGGGTTTGTCCCTTCCAGCAGGCGGTTGGGATCACAACATAGTAGACCAGTGCGAACAGCACGCCCAGAACGCCTGCGATGATCCCCGTTGGTGGGGCAAAGGTCAGGATATTCTGATTTTGTACGGTGTCGAACTGCTTCATGGAAAATAGTGCGATCGGGAATGCGGTCATGAGGCCGCCCAGATACCAGTCGATGAGGTAGGCAAAAAACCGGCGGCTCATGGGGGCATCGGCTGCCGGAAGGGCTGCCTGTTTTTTCTTTTTCTTCATCTATCATTCTCCCCTGTTATGGAAATCAATTTTTGAAAAAAATTTGATAAATCTATGGTGATTTTTATTTCTGTGAGATACTTTTGCTGAAAAGCATATCTTGTTTGGGAAATCCGTCAGATTTTCTTTTCTGCGAAAAAGATTTGCTTCAAAGTAAAGATATAATTTTTTGGAACGTCCGTTGGGTTTTTCTTTCTGCTAAGAAATTTTTGCTTCAAAGCAAAGAGTAACGTGTCGCGGCCGCGCGACGGCGGCATAAGGACTATAACCTTGCGGTTCTTGTCCTTATGAATCCAACACTCCCCCTCCATTCGGTTTACCTTGGTGCCGCCGAAAGGGTGTGAAAGTATGACCTCCGCCACAGGCGGGATTTCCGCGGTCGGATCGCTTCCGCGTCTTGCCCCAAGGGTGTGAATGTATGACCTCCGCCGCAGGGCGGGTCTTCTTCAGCCCTTTTACAAATTGGTGCGGTGCAGGCTCTTTCAGATAAGCAGAAAGAAAAATATGCGCAGAGCTTTGCAGGCAATGGGCAAAGCAGGCGCGGCACTTCCCCGACCAGCCCCTCCATGAACGCTCGCGTGAACGCTGTTCAGCACCCAAAGCAGGAGCAATGGACGTTCGAGCACGCACCATCAGCACCAAGAATCCGCAGCATTGGAACAGTCCGACCAGTGCGCACACTGGTCGGCTCGTTCCAGATGCGGTAACGCGGCAGACCCTACAACCCAACGAAACCCTTGCCGCCGAAATGCAAAGAGAATTGCCAGTCCTGTTTATGACATAACGCAGAAACAGACTTTATGACTAAAGCAGAATCCACTTCCAAACAAGGCTGAATAAAACCCGCCTGTGGCGGAGTTCATACATTCACACCCTTGGGGC
>JARIAV010000231.1 GCA_029257685.1 Butyricicoccus sp. | reverse complement strand
ACGAGGCTTGCTGCCATAATGCGCTTGATTTTCATTTGAGTATCCTCCTCTATTTTCCGTTCAACATTCGGACCGCTTGTCCGTTTCGTTGATATTATTATATAAAAATCATAGCATAATGGAAATGCAATGTTTTACGAATCTTGTTGAAATTCTTACGCAAAATATAAAATCAAACTTTTTCTCCGCTCCGCTTTTTGTGCATATCCCCCAATTCAACTATGTGTTTTCTGTAAAACTAAACAGAAACCTTTGATTTTCCTCGCTGTACATGTTATCACGGCCGATCACACGGATCTCTGTTTTGATCTCCGACTCCAAAACGGATCTGTTCCCAAGCAGCACCGCGGCATTGCTCATACAGAGGTAGCCCATCGCAAACGGATTCTGTACGATCAGGGTGTCGATCTCCCCGCTTTCCAGCATCCCGACCGACACGACATTGTTGTCAAACCCGACCACATGTACGCGCTCCTTACAGTGCATTTCCTCGATGGCGTGTCCCACGCCAAGGGTCGTGATCTCGTTGAAGGTCACAACCGCGTCGAGCTTGGGCTGACGGCGCAGCATGGCGCGGGTCGCCGCCTGCACCTGCACGGAATCCGATGGGGAATGGATCTGCTCCACGATCTGTGCCCGTCCGTCCTGTTCGATCGCATCCGTGAACCCGCGCTCGCGCGCCTGTCCGTTCTCCGTGCGCACATCGAACCCGACCATGCCGATGCGTCTGGTATCCGGACGGGCTTGCAGCAGCGCATTGGCTGCCGCCTGCCCTGCGGCATAGTTATCCGTGCCCACCCGAACAGAGATCCCCTCTGCCTTGACATCGGAATCCATCACGATCACCTTGACACCCTCTTGGATCACACGCTCGATCACAGGTCTGGACGCTTCTGCATCGATGGCAGACAGTACGATCACCTTTGCCCCTTTTGCCGCGGCATCTTCGATCATCTGATCCTGTGTTTCCGCGTCCTCCTCGGAAAGCGGCCCATCAAAGGTATATTGCAGATTGTATTCATTCGCCGCCGCCTTCACGCCGGACTGTACGGTTTTCCAAAAGGTAGACTGTGTGGATTTGACGATCACAGCGACCCACGGGCGCGGTGTCTGCTGTGTACTCTGCTCGAGCAGCGCACACCCGCTCACCACAGCGGCAAACACGACACTGCATAATAAAAGTTTAGATAGACGGCGCACGGTCATCCCCCCATGTTTTCGGCAGGCGAACGGTCACGCGTGTACCCTCGTCAGGCTCGCTCTCGATCACCAAACCATATCGTTCTCCAAAATAGATCTGATTGCGGTCATTGACGTTTTTGATGCCGATCCCGCTCGCGCGATCCTCCTTTTCCAAAAGCAGCCGCTCGCAGTCCTCCGCTTCCATGCCAACGCCGTTGTCCGTTACCGACATGACCACATCGGTCCCGTCATCGCGCACCTCAATGACGATCTCCCCTGCATCCACAAATTCCCCAAAGCCATGCAGGATGGCGTTTTCAATGATGGGTTGCAGGGTGATCTTACTGCACAGGCAGTCGAGCACGGTATCATCTACAAGGAACCGATACTGGAACTGATCCTTATAGCGGAATTTCTGAATGATGAGATAGCTTTCCGCGTGTTCAAGCTCCCGCCGAATGGGGATGAGATCTGCACCGCGTGAAATGCTGATGCGGAACAGCCGCGCCAGTGCGCCGACCATCTGCACGGCATCGGTCGTGCGCCCCACCTCACACATCCACTGGATCGAATCCAGCGTATTATACAGGAAATGGGGATTGATCTGTGCCTGTAAGGCTTTGAGTTCGGTTTTCTGCAAAGTCTCCTGATCGTGCCGGACCTCCTCGATCAGCTCCTGTATGCGACAGACCATGTGCCCAAAGGAATCGGACAGGACGGCGATTTCCTGTGTACCGCTGACCGGCTGATACTGGAAGCCCGTTGCGTCCTGTTCAAAGCGGTGCATCTGTGCAACCAGCCGCTGAATGGGCGCAGAGACCAGCTTCATGGCAAATGCCGCGACCCCCAAAACCAAAACGAGCGCGACCGAGCCTACAATAAAGATCATACGGAGTGCGGCATTGCGCGGCGTCTCCACCAGTTCATTCAAATAACTGACCCCGACCAGCCGCCACCTGCTCTGTGGGATGGAATGGACGATGCGCTGGGTATTGCCCTCTGTGTATACGCCATCCCCTTGTTTGGCATAGCGCAGGGTATCCTCATTCTTGATGCCCACATAGATGAGCTGCTGCTGTGGGTGATAGACCAGCCGTCCCTTTTGGTCGATGAGGAAGGTATAGCCCTGCGTTCCCGTTCCGACATCATCGATATAGGCGGCGATGGTGGAGAATTGCAGATCGAGTGTGACGAACACCTCTTTGACACCATAGCGTGCGATCTGACTACGGCAGGCAATGGTGATGACCCACGGATAGTAGTCCTTGTATAGATTGAGGACATGGGGCGGTGTGATATACAGTCCATTCGCGTCCACCTCCACATCCCTGAGATCCAATCGGCCTGTCACCTGCTTGCGTGCCTGCTTGCTCGACCAGCTATCCAGCAGATCGCCATTGAGCGAATATACGGCAATATTGCAGAGATCTTCGCGCATTTCCACCAGTGCAGAAAGGGTATCCCCCAGCTCGTCACTGTCTGTCTGCCGTTCCAGCTCCAACGCGACGCGGCGCATGAGCTGATTGGTATTTGCCGTATAGTTTGAAATAACGCTTGCTGCCTGATTGAGCGACTGTTCCGAGCTGGTCGCCGCACCGCTGCGCAATGCATCGGTATAGAGCGTGGTAAAGATCCATGTGGACAGGATCACGATACTGCCCGTGACCGCCATCACAAGCAGGATGATGAGTCCGGACAGGGTCAGGGTCTGTTTATTTTTCATTGCCGCCCTCCCCGTTCTGCTGGCGGCGCAGGGTCAGCGGGGAAACCCCGAAGCGTTTTTTGAAGCAGTAGCTGAAATAATGCTGATCCGTATATCCGCAGCGCTCCGCGATCTCCATGACCTTGAGGCGCGTACATTGCAGCAGCTCCTTTGCCGTATCGAGACGTTTTGCCGTCAGCAGGTTGATAAAGGTATCTCCGGTATGCTTGCGAATGAGTGCCGAAAGATAATTGGGGCTGATATGCAGGGATTCACTCAGCGTCACGAGAGAAAGTCCGGTATCCGCATAGCGCGTCTGGATCACGCCCAACGCCTGCTCACATACGATATCGCCGCTCTCCCGACACTGGTGCACGATCGCTTCCGCAACGCGGCAGCAGAAATCCTCGATGCTGGTGACGGTCTCGTCGAGCGAACGTGCCGTGAACGGGATCTCTGCCAGTGGTGACGTGCTCCACAATGCGTTGGCGGTCTCCGGATCGACCACCGCGCCCGCGGCGCGGCATGCCGAGGACAGCAGCTGTACGGTGAGCAGTCCCACCTCCAGCCCCGAGCAGGAACCCTTGCGCAGGATCTCGAACTGCTCCTGCAAGAATACATGGATCTCCTCATGCTTGCCGCCCTTGATGAGACTTTCCAGCTGTGCCGACACCTCGGAATAGTCCGACTGGATGGTGTGTCCCGGTTCAAAGTCCGCGATGTAGCGCGTATCCACGCCTTCCCGATTCATATAGTCGAACGTACCGAGTGCTTCCCGATACGCACCATGACAGGCTGAAAGTGTTGTCACCGGACGGCTGACACCGACCGTACACCGCTGTCCGGTCGCGCGTTCGATGGTCTGTGCGATATCACTGGTTGCGATATGCAGGTATTCCCCAAGGGTCAGGACGCTGTCTGCCACGAGCGAGATCACGCGGCCGCCGATAAAGCAGCTCGATGCACGGAAATATTTATGCAGCACCCGATCCACCGCATGCACATGGCGGCGCGTGGCAGTGGGCTTGTTTTGTTCGTCACAAATGGCAGTCGCGAGCACGACATATTGAAATTTATCGCTCACTTCGGTCAGCACACCGCTTTCCACCGCCTGTGTGCGCAGCCACGCTTCATTTTCGTCCGGTGAAAGCAGGGTATCTGCCCCCAGCAGCAGCGGCATGAGGAAATCATGCGGATGCATCTGCTCTCCGTCGCCCTGCGTGACCTCCGCCATTCGGCTGTCGATCTGTGCGCGGATATCACGCAGTTCCTTTGCAAACTCCGCTGACGAGATCGGTTTGAGCAGATAGCGAATGATATTATATTGGATCGCCTGCTGTGCATAGGCGAAGTCATCATAGCCGCTCAAAAAGGCGATATGCATTGCCGGACGGATCTCGCGTGCCGCCCGTGCCAGTGCGATCCCCGACAAGAATGGCATACGGATATCCGTCAGGAGCAGATCCGGCTGCAGCCGCTCGACAAGCTCAAGGGCTTCCACACCATTTTCCGCCTCTCCCACGACACGGAACCCACATTCCTCCCAAGGGGTTTTTGCGATCAAAGAACGCCGCAGCTCGGTTTCATCATCCGCAACGACCACTGTATACATACTTGTTTTCTCTCCCTTTCTTGGCATCTTATGCTGATACAAGATATCAAGCTCTTTTTCCAGTTTAAGGGATTCCTTTCACTTTGTCTACATTTTATAAAAAAACCGTCAAAAATATCAACGATATTCTTGACGGTCTCCACTTTTATTCTATTATTTTATTCCGCAGAAAACGCAAACACGGTCGTATGGCTATAGTGCTCGCCCTTTCTCAGGATCGGCTGGAGCGTGCTCGTCCATGCCGCCGGATTGGGAACGAACTGTGTTTCCAGACAGAACGCCTCTCGTCTGCCGTAATCCGTGCCCTGCTTGCCATTTGCGCCTGTGAGGAAATTTGCAGTATAAAGCTGCAGCCCCGGCATATCCGATGTCACAGACAGCCGAATGCCGTTCTCCTCGCAAACCGCCTCTGCAAACGGGCGCATGCCTTCGCCGTCCACCCAGTAATGGTGGTCATAGCCGCCAGCCTTGCGCAGCTGCACAAAGCCCTCGTCCCAGTGTGCGCCCATTGGGGTCGATTCGCGCAGATCCATCGGGGTTCCGGCAACCGCTGCACGCGTGCCGTCCGGAATGTTTTCCTCCCCAAGCGGTGCATACTGCGCCGCATGGATCTGCAGCTTCTGTGCCCCGACCTCACCCTTGCCTGCAAGGTTGAAGTAGCTGTGGTTGGTCAGATTGCACAGGGTATCCGCATCGGTATCCGCTTCATAATGCAGCTTCAATGCGCCGTTCTCCAGCTGATAGGTCACCTTGACGTCCAGCGCACCCGGATAGCCTTCTTCCCCGTCAGCACTGTGCAGGGTGAGTACCAATGCATCCGGCTGTACCGCTGCCTGCCAGTGCTTCCGGTCAAAGCCGGACATGCCGCCATGCAGATGGTTCACACCGTTGTCATTGCAGGGCAGGGTATATTCCGTGCCGTTTAGTGTGAACCTGCCGTGTCCGATGCGGTTGGCACAGCGGCCGATCATCGCACCGATGTAGCAGGTCTGTGCCTCATAGCCGGCTGGGGAATCGAATCCCAGCACCACATCCACAGGGGTTCCCTTTCGGTCAGGCACTTCGATCGCCTGAATGATGCCGCCATAGGTCAGCACGGCCACGCGGCAGGAACCATCACTGAGCCAGTAACGCGTTACCGGTGTGCCGTCCTTGGTCGCGCCAAATGCTTCTGCTGTGATCTTCATGCCTTGCCTCCTACGGTCTCTACGAAGCGCAGGAATGCTTCCGTATCCTTATAGACACCCGCATGCTCCAGAACGGTTGCAAACACCTTGCCGACCTCGCGCTGGATGACATCCATTGCATTGTCTGCGGTCACTTCGGAAGCAAAGCCCTCTGCCCAGTCGGCATGAGATGCGGTCAGCGGATCGGCGCGCAGGTCTTCACCCTTGACCATCTTGTCTGCCAATACTGCAAGCTCCTGCTTGAGACGTGCAGGCAGGACGGCGAGACCCATGACCTCGATCAGTCCGATATTTTCCTTCTTGATGTGATGCAGCTCCGCATGGGGATGATACAGACCGAGCGGATGCTCCTCTGTCGTCAGATTGTTGCGCAGAACGAGATCCAGTTCGTAATCCGTTCCGCGGCGGCGTGCGATCGGGGTGATGGTATTGTGCGGCACACCATCGGTCTCTGCAAGGATCATGGCAGCCTCATCTGTGTAGCCGCGCCAAGCGGTCAGGATGCGGTCGCCCAGCTCGATGAGCTGTTTGGGATCGGCACAGGTCAGACGGATGACGGACATCGGCCACTTGACGATGCCTGCACGCACTTCCGGAAAATCCGCAAAGGTCAGCGGGGTCTTGATGGGCGCGGTCTCCATTGCGAAGGTGTAGCGTCCGCCCTGAAAATGGTCGTGTGCCAGAATGGAACCGCCTACGATCGGCAGGTCGGCATTGGAGCCGACAAAGTAATGCGGGAACTGTCCCACGAAGTCCAGCAGCTTACAGAAGCAGTCGCGGTCGATCTTCATGGGGGTATGGGCTGCATTGAACACGATGCAGTGCTCATTGTAATAGACATAAGGGGAATACTGCATGAACCACGGCTTATTTGCAATGGTGATCGGGATCGTGCGATGGTTCTGACGCGCCGGATGGTTCACGCGGCCTGCATAGCCTTCATTTGCATGGCACAGCTGACACTGCGGATAGGCAGATGCCGGCAGATTGCGTGCCGCGGCGATCGCCTTCGGATCTTTTTCCGGCTTGGAGAGGTTGATGGTGATATCGATCTCTCCATATTCGGTCTGTGTCTTCCACTGCATATCCTTCGCGATGCGGTCGCGGCGGATATAGTTGGTATCCTGACTGAAGCGGTAATACCAGTCGGTTGCACGGATGGGGTCTTCCGCATACAGGGCGCGGAACTTTGCGATGACCTCGCGCGGCGGCGGGGTCAGGCGGCCCATGAGTGCCGTGTCAAAGAGATCGCGGTACACGATGGAGTTCTCTGTCATCACGCCGCGTGCATGGGCATCGTCGAGCAGTTCGTCCAGCACGGCCGGCAGGTCGATCGCCGTATCCTCCAGTGTCTGCTCGGTATAGCTGTCCAGATGCAGGGCTTCGAGCAGTGTATTGACTGCCCATGTGTGGTCTTCGGGTGCGATCAGTCCGGTCTGCTCTGCATAGCGTACCAGCTTTGCAATTGCCATATCGATCATAGGGATTGTGCCTCCTGTTTACTCGGTGTATCCGTTCGGATGGCTCTGGTGCCATTTCCAAGCGGTCTCGATGATCGTATGCAGATCATCATACTGCGGCTTCCAGCCCAGCACGGTCTTTGCCTTCTCGGACGATGCAATGAGCTGTGCCGGATCGCCTGCGCGGCGCGCTTCGATCTTCGCCGGGATCGGATGACCGGTCACGGAACGCGCCTGCTCGATGACCTCCTTGACCGAGAAGCCAACGCCGTTGCCCAGATTGAATACGTTGTTTTCTCCACCCTTGAGGAGATAATCCAGTGCAAGGATGTGTGCCTGTGCAAGGTCACATACATGGATATAGTCACGGATGCAGGTACCGTCCGGTGTCGGGTAATCATCGCCAAAGATCGCGATCTGCTCACGCTGGTTGTTCGGTACCTGAAGGATCAGCGGGATCAGATGGGTCTCCGGATCATGTGCCTCACCAATGGAGCCGTCCGGCTGTGCGCCGCACGCATTGAAGTAACGCAGGGCAACAAAGCGCAGGCCATGCGCCAGAGATACCCACTTCATCATTTTTTCCATGGACAGCTTGGTCTCGCCATAGCAGTTGGTCGGCTCGGTCGGATCGGTCTCGAGGATGGGCATACGCTCTGCCTCGCCGTAGGTTGCCGCCGTGGAGGAGAACACGATCTTGTCCACACCGTGTGCGACCATGCTGTCGAGCAGGGTCTTTGTACCGCACAGATTGTTGTCATAATACTTGAGCGGCTCTTTCATGCTCTCTCCAACCTGAGAGTTTGCCGCAAAGTGGATGACGCCCTCGATCTGTTCGCTCTCGAATACATGGTCTACGAATGCGCGATCGCGGATATCGCCTTCATAAAAACGTGCCTGCTCCGGAACCGCTGCGCGGAATCCCGTCTCCAGATTGTCTGCTACCACAACGTCGCGGCCTGCTTCGAGCAGCGCACGCGCAGTGTGCGAACCGATATAGCCTGCACCACCAAGTACAAGAACTGCCATGATAAAAACCTCCTAATATGATTCAGTCAAGCTCAAATTCTGTCTTTCAATTCAAATCGATCAATGTGCGATCACAACGCCGCCGCCCGGACGAACGGTCAGGAAGTGACAGCAGCCTTCTCCAAGGATCGCTTCCATGCCTGCGCGGAAGGTATCCATCACACCGAACGGTACATACGCCTGTACCGTGCCGGCGAAGCCGCCGCCATGCACGCGCACAGCACCCTGTCCCTCCAGCAGTCTGCGTGCTGCTGCGATGGTCAGTACGACTGCCTGCGCCTGCGGCTGGGATGTGCAGTACAGGTTCTGCAGGTATTCCGCAGAGGAGCTGCCGGACTGCTGCACCAGTGTAAGGAACGCATAGAAATCTTCTTTTTCCAGTGCCTGTGCCTGCTTGAGTGCGAGCAGATTGTCTCCATAGAAGTGCATCGCACGCAGGATCGCACGGTCACCCGTCTGCTTGCGCAGCTCTGCGATCTTTGACCAGAACTCCTCGAACTCGACGTCGCGCAGGACTTCCTTGCCGAAGAACGCTGCCACCTGCTTCATTTCGCCAGGGATCGCCGCATATTCATCGGTCAGATCGGCATGGTCTGCACCGGAATCGATGATGCACAGGGCATGGCCGGAAGCGGTGAGATCGTAGTCCAGACGATTGACGATCGGGTCTGCCGGATCTGCGAAGTCGATGGACACGATGCCGCCCACAGCACTTGCAAGCTGATCCATGAGACCACAGGGCTTGCCGAAGAACACGTTCTCCGCATACTGTCCGATCTGCGCGAGCTGTACCTGTGTCAGTGCGCCCTCACAGAACATATCGTTGAGGATCGCGCCGATGAGTACCTCGAATGCAGCGGAGGAGGACAAGCCAGAACCGCTCAGCACCTCAGAGGTCACGCAGGCATCGAAGCCGGAAACCGGATATCCCATTTCACGGATCTTGGCAGCCACGCCGCGGATCAGAGCGGCTGTTGTGCCTTCCTCTTCCTTCTGCGGCTCGCACGCCGCAAGGTCGATCTTGATCTCCGGATAGCCCTCAGACAAAACGCGGGCGATGGTGGAATCGCTTTTTGCAGCGCACGCCACCGCATCGAGGTCGATCGCTGCCGCCAGCACGCGTCCATGCTGATGATCGGTATGGTTGCCGCCCATCTCGGTGCGTCCTGGTGCAGAATACAGCCCGATCTCACGGTCTGCGCCATAGGTCTTTTCAAATGTATCCATAAGTGTCAGCAGGCGTTCCCGCTTGTGTGGCACTTCCGTTTTCTTGCAGCCATAGATCGCGCTCAAGCGCGCATCCAGTGCGCCCTCTTTCAGCTCTGTTGTCAGGATCGATTGCTTCTTCATAATGTAAAATCCCGCCTTTCGAAAAGAATTTGATAAACGATATATGTTACATTCAGTATAGCATTGTTTTAGTAAAACTTCAATTTATTTTACTGAATAAATCAACAAAGTTGCCCCCTTCTTTTTGTGCAAAAAAACGACTGCCGCATGAAAACGGGCAGTCGTTTTTGTCAAACACCATATTCCTTTACACTTTCGCGCACACTGAGGGTCGGCGGTACGACGATCTTGAGCGGCAGCCTTTTCGAGCCGCTGGAAGCGCGGTGTGCCAAAAGCTCGATCGCGGTCGCGCTCATCGCCTCTACATGGGTGCTGACACTCGTGAGCGGCGGATCGGTCAATGCAGAAAGCGGCGTATCATTGAAGCTGATGATGGAGAGATCATCCGGAATAGACATTCCCTGTCCGCGCAGCGCGCCCGCTGCACCGATCGCCGCCTCTTCATTTGCGGCAATGATCGCCGTGGGCATAGGCGCTCCCTGTTCCAGACGTTCAGACAAGAGTGCGCGCGCATCCGCAGCGGTCATGGGTGCATCAAACAGATACTCAGACTGGAACAAGCCCTTGTCCTGCAAATAGCGAATGAAGATCTCACGGCGCACTTCGAGTGCCGGACGCTTTTTCTGATCGAGCTTGCGGCAAGGCCCCAAAAATCCGATTTCACGGTGCCCATGCGCCAGCAGATAATCGACCGCCTGCTCGACGCCCAACTGAAAATTGAGCACGACCGAATCATAGCGCAGTTCATCGGGCGAGGAATCTAAAAACAATACATTTTCAGACAATCCGGAGAGCGCACGGATCTGTTCCTCGGAAAAAATACCGATCGCCAGCACGCCATCGATCTTGCCGTTCGTGTCCAGCTCATATGCGCCTGCATGCTCCTGCACATGGGCAACGAGATAGCCCAGATCCTGACAGCGCTGCACCGCATAATTTTTGAGATACAAATAATAGGGATCTGCCAGCTGCTCTGCCGGAGAGAGCATTTCTGCGATCGCGATGCGCATCTGCTTGCTGTGCGAAACGCGCACACGGCGCTGTCTGGAAGAAGCTTTATAATGCAGCTTTCCGGCTGCTTCCAAGATCGCTGCGCGTGTCGTTTCGCTGACGCTCATGGTCGGATCATTGTTCAGCACGCGGGAGATCGTAGCGATCGAAAATCCTGTATATTCTGCAAGTTCTTTTAATGTCGCCATATCGTTCCATCCTTTTAGTAAAATCACCACATAGCTTATCACATTATACTCCCAACCCGCTATTTTTCGCAAGTCTTTTGCGCCTAAAAGGTATCTTTCTTTCAGACAAATTCCGTTTTAACCGCGTGTAGATCCTTCTCTTTTGCCTGTTCACAAATTTTACCTCCAATTTTCTACTATTTATACAAAAGGAACTGTTGATATCCATTCACTTTTCATTTATAATATGGGTATCCAAAGAGGAGGAGATGGTGCTGATCGATCATAAATCTGCAACAACTGGAACTGTTTGTATTGGTCTATCAGAAAGAAGGTGACATCTTGCGCAAATCACATACGCTGCCCATCTGCATGGCTTTATTTGTATTATTTTTATCATGCAGTATCATTCTCTATTATTTTACTTTCACAGCGAACTTGTTTTACGGAATCCCCTTTATCATCTGTACGGCACTCCTGTTTGTGGCGCAAAATCAAATGCATATCCAGATCGGCCGCGCTGCACCACGGCACCCTCTGTACTGGCACGTCTCCGTGATCCTTGGCTGTGATGCCATTTGGTGCGGTCTTTTCCTTGTGCGTTACATGGCGGAGCTTGTCCCCAACCAGATCAAGCTGGGACTGCGACTGCATCTGACC
>JARIAV010000204.1 GCA_029257685.1 Butyricicoccus sp. | reverse complement strand
TGCAGGTGGAAAAGTTGTAAAGCTGTGGTCTGACGTCCTCACCGAAAGCAAGGCGGTGGTGCATCTTCATCTTGCCTGCAATGCGCTGATGATCGCCGGGATCGAAGTAGATGCCTGCGCGTTCCATGATCTCCGCGACGCTCTCGCCCATCTCCGCCTGGGTGATGGCAGGGTCTGCGATGCCGTGGATGTGCCGCCCCTTGAGGTTGGGGTCGTCCTGCTCGATGCGCCGGATCTCGGACGCAATGCGCGCAGGCTCCCACTTGACGCCCACGTTGGGTTCTCCGGTGCAGCCGTACAGCTCGCGGATGCGGTACATGCGATCATCGTGATCGACGGCATACCAGCCCACAGAAAAGGGGCGGGCGTAGCCGAAATCGAAGCCGCGATAGAGCTTCCAGCTGGACGGGATCTTGAACGGCTCGATGACGTGCGTCCAGAGCCTGTCTTTGTAGTGCGTGGGATCGTTGCGCCACTCGGTGAAGACCTGACCGGAAAAGCTGTCCCAGTCGCCGTAGAGCAGCGCCTTTTTGTCCGCTTCTGAGAGGGACGCCAGCCGCGCCACATAGTCGGGATCGTTCGCCATGAGTGCGGCGTTGTCGAACACCGTACTCGGCACAAAGATGCGCCGTTTTTCGCGCGGTTCGCTGTGTCCGTCCGGAAAGACCACCTGCACGGTGTCCGTGATGGGGGTCATGGGCGGTGCGGCGGTGATGAACCGATCCTTCACCCAACCATGCCCCACGCCGCCGGGGTTTGCCGTTGCACGCATATAGACGCGCGTGCCTGCACCGTTCGGGCGGTTACGGGAGACCAGATAGCTGTACTGGTCGTAGGTGAAGTGCGTCAGTTCATCGAAGCCGATGAAGTCGAAGGCGCGTCCCTGATACTTGTACTTGTCCTGCTCGCGCTGCATCGCACCAACGGTGATGCGTGCGCCGCTTGGGAACGTCCAGCTGTGCTTGGTCTCGTTGAACTTGCAGCCAGGGAACGCCGGTGGGT
>JARIAV010000187.1 GCA_029257685.1 Butyricicoccus sp. | reverse complement strand
CTGCATTATGAGATCTCCAACTGGGCAAAGCCGGGCAAGCATTCCAGACACAACAGCCGCTATTGGAAGCAGTCCGATTATCTGGGGTTTGGGCCGAGCGCACATTCCTGTATCGCGGGCAGACGGTTTGCCTATCCAGATGACCTCGAACAGTTCTGCACGCACCCGCAAACGGAGGCAGAAGAAGTCGTGGCAGGATTTCCGCCCCATGCGGAATATCTGATGCTGTGCTTGCGAACAAGTGATGGGATCTCCGCCGCGGCGTTTGAGGATCGCTTTCATCGCAGCTTTGCTCCCTATGCGTCCAGACTCCGTGCCCTTGCGGCGGCAGGACTGACAGAGCCGACCGAAACAGGCTGGCGGCTGACTGATTCCGGTTTTCTGGTCTCAAATTCGATTATCACAGACACGCTCAGTGTCGATGATGAATAAAAATAAACTTTCCGTTGATTTGGAGGCGTATTACAATGCGTGCAGTTATTACAGTGGTAGGAAAAGACAGAACAGGCATCATCGCTGCGATCTCACAGTCTCTGGCAGACCATAAGGTCAATGTACAGGATATCTCGCAAAATGTCGTAGAAGATATGTTCGCAATGGTCATGTTCGTGGATATTACAGCCTGCACCGTGCCGTTCGATGCTTTCTGTGCAGATCTCGATCGGATCGGCGCAGAGCTTGGGATGCAGGTACATTGTATGCATGAGGATATCTTCAATGCGATGCACCGCATTTGATGAGGGGCAAAGGGAAGAAGAGGTGCAGTAAAAGCTATGACAATGATCAATACAGGTGATATTTTAGAAACCATCCAGATGATCGAGGAAGAACATCTGGATATCCGTACCATCACAATGGGCATTTCTCTGCGTGACCTTGCATCAGATGATATCAAGGTACTCAGCGATAAGATCTACGATAAGGTGACCCGCCGCGCAGAAAATCTGGTCAAGACCGGAGAGCAGATCGAGCGGGAGCTGGGTATCCCGATCATCAATAAGCGCATTTCCGTGACCCCGATCGCGATGATCGGCGCAACGACCACCGCAAACAGTTATGTTCCGATCGCACAGGCGCTTGACCGTGCGGCTGCGACAACAGGCGTCAACTTTGTGGGTGGCTTCTCCGCTTTGGTGCAGAAGGGCTTCGCCAAGGGCGATGAGATCCTGATCCGCTCCATTCCGGAAGCACTTGCGGTCACAAACTGTGTTTGCTCCTCGGTAAATGTCGCATCGACCAAGGCCGGCATCAATCTGGATGCGGTCGGTATGATGGGACGCATCATCAAGGAGACCGCAGAGATCACGAAGGACAACGGCTCGATGGGCTGCGCAAAGCTCGTGGTCTTTGCCAATGCCGTCGATGACAACCCCTTTATGGCAGGTGCGTTCCACGGCATCGGTGAGCCGGAGACCGTTATCAATGTCGGCGTATCCGGCCCCGGTGTGGTACAGGCAGCCATCAAACGTGCAGGGGACTGCTCCATCAACGAGGTCGCTGAGATCATCAAAAAGACTGCGTTCAAGATCACACGCATGGGTCAGCTGGTGGGCAGCATTGCATCTGAGCGGCTGGGTGTACCGTTCGGTATCGTCGATCTGTCCCTTGCGCCAACGCCTGCGATCGGGGATTCGGTTGCCCGTATCTTGGAAGAAGTCGGGCTGGAGACCTGCGGCGGCTGCGGCACGACCGCGATCCTTGCGATGCTCAACGATGCCGTCAAGAAGGGCGGCGTGATGGCGTCCTCCAATGTTGGCGGCTTGTCCGGTGCATTCATTCCGGTCTCTGAGGATGAAGGTATGATCGCAGCCGTACAGCAGGGCGTACTCTCCATGGAGAAGCTGGAAGCGATGACCGCCGTTTGTTCGGTCGGCATCGACATGGTTGCCGTACCGGGCGATACCACGGCAGAGGTCATCTCCGGACTGATCGCAGACGAGATCGCGATCGGTGTTGTAAACAATAAGACAACGGCTGTGCGCGTCATTCCGGCGGTTGGAAAGGGCATCGGAGATGTCGTTGAATTTGGCGGTCTGCTGGGTTCTGCACCCATCATGCCGATCTCTACCAAGTCGCCGGCAAAGTTCATTCATCGCGGCGGACGCATTCCGGCACCGATCCACAGCCTGAAAAACTAACCATTCAAAAGGAGCCTGAACGATATGGCATTGCAGAAAAACAAAGTATACCGTGCGGAAATCATGGACTACACGACCGATGGCAGTGGAGTGGCACGGATCGACGGTATGGCTGTCTTTGTCCCCAATACGGCGGTTGGGGATCAGTGCGATATCCGTATCGTAAAGGTCAATAAAAAGATGGCGTTCGGTCGGGTGGAACGGCTTATCATTCCTTCCGTTGACCGCATCGAACCGGAGTGCCCCATTGCGGGAAAATGCGGTGGCTGCTGCTATCAGCACATCTCATACGAGGCAGAGCTGCTCGCAAAGTATAAAAAAGTGGACGATGCGCTGACCCGACTGGGGGGCGTGCCCAATGCGCTGGAGGGTATCACGGGTTCCGAGCAGACGACCCGATACCGCAACAAGGCACAGTACCCGGTCGGGCAGGATGCTCACGGCACATATGTCGGTTTTTACCGGACACACAGTCATGATATCGTCCGCACAGAGCACTGCTTGATTCAGGCAGTGCGCGCAGACCGTCTGGCGCAGGAGATCTGTGCATGGATGGATGCATACCACATCACGGCGTATGATGCCAATACCCAAAAGGGGCTCATTCGTCATATCTATGTCCGCACGGGCGCTGTCAGTGGAGAGACCCATTTATGCCTTGTCGCTGCGCGTGGAAAGATCCCTTATGCGGAAGAACTGATCGAACGGCTGACCAAGGCAGAACCTTCTCTGGTCGGTATTGTGGTCAATATCAATAAGCGGTCAGATAACGTCATCTTGGGAGAGCATACACTGACACTCTGGGGTGAACCGGTCTTGCAGGACAGCCTGTGCGGCAATGTGTTCCGTTTGTCTCCGCACGCATTTTATCAGGTCAACCATGCACAGACTGAGCACCTGTATGCGTATGCACTGGGACAGGCTGGACTGACCGGACGGGAAACCGTCATCGACTTGTATTGTGGGGCCGGTACGATCACACTGGCGTTGGCAGCCAAGGCAAAACGTGTGATCGGGGTTGAGATCGTTCCGGAGGCGATCGAGAATGCCAGGGAGAATGCAGCGCGCAATGGCGTGGAAAATGTAGAATTCCTGTGCGCAGATGCCGGACAGGCGGCAATGCTGCTTGCCGAGCGGGGAGAGCGGCCCGATGTGCTGACCGTAGACCCGCCGCGCAAGGGACTGGATGAACAGGCGGTGGAGGCGATCTGTAAAATGCAGCCGCCGCGTATCGTTTATGTTTCCTGTGATCCGGCAACGCTGGCACGCGATGTCAAACGATTCACGGCGCAGGGATACCGCCTTGTCCATGCACACGCCTTTGATCTGTTCCCACGCACAAAGCATATCGAGACGGTTGTCTTGCTTTCCAAGGGAGAAATCGACTCCAAGAAGGTTCGTGTGGAGTTCTCTCTGGAGGACATGGATATGTCCGGGTTCCAGCAGGGTGCCACCTATGGTCAGATCAAAGAACGTGTTTTACAGCAGACTGGCTTGAAGGTTTCTTCTCTGTATATCGCACAGGTAAAGCAGAAGCATGGCATTATCGAGCGGGAGAATTATAACAAGCCCAAGTCTGAAAATGCCACACAGCCGAAATGCCCGCCGGAAAAGGAAGCAGCGATTACAGAGGCATTGAAACATTTTGGGATGATTTGATTGTAAGGCTCTATTATTTATAACACAAAGTGGTCTGGGTCATTTGATCCAGACCACTTTTATTGTTTTTAGTTCACCTTTCAAATTCTGGAATTGTTGAGTTTTTATATCACAATTAGATGGTGATTGTTACAATATGCTATCCACAGCAGTGAGAGGAAAGTTACATATATTTCCCCACAATCAATTTGTAAGGCTATGAAAATGCTACCTACTCCCGTTAGCTGTTTATACAAACAAGGCATTTACCTAAATAGGGAACTTATTTCTGCATTATGGGAAATATTTCCCTGTTTAGCAAAAAAAATTGAGCGTTTTTGAAAATTTATGGTATAATGTAGATAAAAGCACTCTCAACTTGCAAAAGCAAGATAGATTAGTAGGAGGAAATGATATGGATATAACCTACAACAAACTTTTTAAGATGCTGATTGATAAAGAATTGAATAAAACTGAATTTGCAAAAGAGGTTGGAATCAGTACAAATACCTTAGCAAAACTTTCGAGAAATGAATTTGTATCGATGGAGATTCTTGTGAGAATTTGCAGAAAGCTCAATTGCACGGTAG
>JARIAV010000182.1 GCA_029257685.1 Butyricicoccus sp. | reverse complement strand
ATACATTTTCTGCGCGTGAAAGAGATTGCGCCGGAGAAGAAAAGAAATGGTCGATCGCTTTGCTGGCTGCTCTGTTGCTGTTTTTCGCCTATCTTTTCCATGTAGTAACGTATTTTCGCGGCTGATGAGGTGGATTGTTCCCCATAAAGCAAAAAAACCGGAGTCTTGTGAAAAGACTCCGGTTTTTTGCGGATATTCAGGATACTGCGATCATGCGGATCTGTCCGCCCTTGTCGAGTGGTGCATCAGCATAGAGTTCAAATGCGTTGAAGTCTGCCTTCGCCTGACGGAATGTCATGATCTTATTGTTTTTCTTGTTCCAAACCGGAATATTCTCTGCAATGCGCCATACTGCGCCATCGCATTTGACGCTGGTGTAGCCATCGAATTCGGCTAGCGTGACCGCACCAACGCGGATCGGCTTCTTGGAGGTCAGCTTGAGCTCACCGCCGTTATTCAGTGCTGCACGGGGCAGACCGAGCGGGGTCGGTTTACCGGTCAGACCTTCCACCTGCTCATCTACATCAATCTTGAAGGTCTTGACTTCGCCGTCGATGAGGGTCGTGATCTGCACCTTGTAATCATAGACGGGGATCTCCAGAATATCATCCTTATCTGGTGAGGGGGTGGGATTGGTCTCGTCCGGCTTGCTGCCGCCCTGACCGTTTCCATCGGGCTTGGTTTCGTCCTTGCCGCCGTGGGTCTCTGTGTGCTTCTCAGAAACACCTTCCACAAGTCCCCATACCCAGCTTTCGCCGGTCGCGTCATTGAGGACCAGTGCGATGACCGTGCCCGAGGGGTCGGTGATGACGCTTTCGATCTTGCTGCCGGAAATGACATCGGTGCCGATCTCCTCCGGCTTCAGCTGATAGAGTGGGCCGCCCTTATCGGTGCGCTCGAAGACCTGTACATCGGGGGCAACCGGTTTGCTGCCCAGCACACCGCGCGATACGATCCAGTCGCCCGGATTCAGTGCAGGACGGGTATTTTCCAGTACACGGAAGAAGCCGTGCTGATCCTGATTGAGATTGATCATCTGTCCCGATGCGAGATTGGGAACGGGTTTTTCCAGTGGCCCCTTGATGGTCAGACCGTTAAAGAGCTGTACGGTGATCTCGTTCTCTGTAGAGGCTGTGATGATACCGCGCATCGAGGAAGCAAGCTCCTTGCCCGGAACGGCAGCACGCACGTTGTTGTTGCTGTCCAGCAGCAGGGTGATCTGCTCACCGAGCTG
>JARIAV010000165.1 GCA_029257685.1 Butyricicoccus sp. | reverse complement strand
ACATAGATCTCGCCCTCATCCGGCTGATGTACACCTGTCAGCACCTTGATGAGCGTGGATTTGCCCGCGCCATTCTCGCCGATCAGACCAAGGATCTCGCCCGGCTTGACATTCAGGTGCATATTGTTCAGTGCAACGACGCCCGGGAACAGCTTCATTGCATTTTTCAGTTCTACTACATATTCACTCATCGATTCATCACCTGTTCTTCTCCGAGATCGGGGTGCGGAGCCATTTTCCAGAGATCGCTCTCGGTGCGACCTCCCCTCGTGCGGCAGATCCCCACGGCTGCTGCTCCGTCCATATCAATCCGTAAAAGCAGAAAACTCCCTGCCCCAGACCCAAAGGAACGGGGCAGGGAGCTTTCACTTTCAAGGTACTTATCCGAGATAACCCTTCAGGGTATCCAGACGCTCCTGAGCGGAGTCCTTATCTACAACGCTTGCACCGGAGTCGATGAACTCATCGGTGGTCTCGCCCTGCAGGTTCTTTACAACGGTCTCAACTGCCTTATAACCCATGTTGTATGCTTCCTGTGCAACGGACATGGTCAGTTCGTCGTTCAGGATCGCATTACAAGCAGACTGGATGCCGTCAAAGCCGAGGAAGATGGTCTTTGCATAATTCGGGTTGGACTTTGCAGTACGTGCTGCTGCCATCGCCATATCATCATTGTTTGCGCAGATGATCGCAATGCCTTCCGGATGGTTCTGCATGATCGCTTCCATACAGGTTACCGCCTGATCGGCAGTTGCATTTGCATACTGGGTCTCATCATCGAGGAATGTGCCGCCAGCTTCTTCCACGCCAGCCTTGTAGCCAGCCTTACGCGCTTCGTTGGTAGAGTCACCCTGCACGCCGCAGATCTCGATCGCCTTGATTTCTGTCCAGCCAGCTTTCTTTGCAGCGTCTACTGCTGCTTTGCCGCCGAGCTTACCAGCAGCCTCGTTACCGGTGCCGACAAAGCTCTTGACTTCCGGTGCATCGATATCGGTATCGACTGCAACGATCGGCTTGGTCTGCCCTGCGATCATGGTCTTTACCGTGTCTGCATTGAGTGGTGCAATGACATAGCCATCATAGTTTGCATTCATGTCGGTTTCGATGAGGGACATCTGCTCATCGTAAGCAGTCTCGGAAGAAGCACCCTTTACTTCAACAGTCACGTCTGGGTTGTCCTTGCTGTAAGCCTGGGCACCAGCCTGCACATAGCTCCAATATTCGGAAGCAGTGGTCTTGAGGATGACACTGATCTTATGTGCGCCATCGCCGCCTGCCTGTGCGTCTCCGCCATCTGTTCCCTGTGTATCTCCGCCGCAAGCGGTCAGAGCCATAACCATAGAGCCTGCCAGCATCGCTGCCATCAACTTCTTCACTTTCATAATGCAAACCTCTCTTTTCTCTCGCGCGCTACTTTTTTGTGCGTAACGCTTAATTTCTTCCTGTAAAA
>JARIAV010000160.1 GCA_029257685.1 Butyricicoccus sp. | reverse complement strand
TTGGACTCCTCTCCGATGTTGTTCCAAACCGCGATCACCTTGCCGTCGCGCACCTCGATCTGGGTCAGCAGCTCCTGATCCTCACGGGTCATACTTGCGATCGCATCCTCGCTGGTCTGATAAGCCTTCTCCTTGGGATCCTGATTGCCTGAGCATCCTGTAAATATCATTGCTGCCGCGAGCACACCGGCTGCCAATACATACAAAAACTTTTTGTGTCTCATAAAGATAACACTCCTTTTTCACAAATTGTTTACATTTTATATCAAAAAAAGTGCTGTGTCCCCACAGCACTTTTTCCCCACCAATTACTTTGTACCAAAAATACGGTCTCCGGCATCGCCCAGACCCGGAATGATATACCCATGATCGTTCAGCTCAGGATCGATCGCAGCCGTGAAGATCTCCACGTCCGGATGCGCCTTCTGCAAGGTATCCAGACCAACCGGCGTGGACAGCAGACAAACGAACTTGATGTTCTTGACACCGCGCTCCTTGAGTGCTGTTACAGCGGCCTCTGCGGAGCCGCCGGTTGCCAGCATCGGATCGATCAGGATGACGTCGCGCTCTGCGATATCACTCGGGAACTTTGCGTAATACTCGACCGGCTTCATGGATTCCGGATCGCGGTACAGACCCAGATGACCGACCTTTGCCGCCGGGATCAGCTCCAGCATACCATCGAGCATCCCAAGACCTGCACGCAGGATCGGAACGATCGCCATTTTCTTACCGGAGATCACGCTGGTCTTTGCATGAGCCAGCGGCGTCTCGATGGTGATCTCCTTGAGCGGCAGATCGCGTGTTGCCTCATAACACATGAGCATTGCGATCTCACGCGTTGCCTCACGGAATTCCTTAACGCCTGTCTGGCGGTCGCGCATCAGGCTGAGCTTATGCTGAATCAGCGGATGCTCCATTACATGAACATTTGACATCTTCTCTATTCTCCTTTTCGGCAATTACTTACTGTGCTTTGCTTCGATCGCGTGGATCTTCTCAATGCGGCCGGAATGACGTCCGCCTTCCAGCTCGCCCTCGAGCCATACTTCGACCATTTCAGCCGCTTCTCCCGGTCCAGTGATACGCTCTCCCAGACACAGGATGTTTGCATCGTTGTGCAAACGGCAATACTTTGCGGCAAAATGGCTCTGACATGCTGCCGCACGGATCCCCGGTACTTTATTTGCAGCGATCGAAATACCGATACCGGAACCACAGATCAGGATCCCGCGCTCGTGCTTTCCTTCTACGATCGCATTTGCAACGGCTTCCGCAGCATCCGGATAGTCATATCGTTCCGCAGAATAACATCCATAGTCGGTAAACTCATACTTATCCCCCAGCATTTCCATGAGCTTTACTTTCAAGGCATAGCCTGCATGGTCATTGCCAATCGCAATTGTCATTTTGCATTTCCTCCATTCAGACGCTTCTCCCGCATTTGTACCGCCTGCGGTTTACGCAGGTAAACGGCATCGAGCTGCTGCGCTGTCATGGTATCGCCGGCAAGGAAGCTTGGCAGTGCAGCCATCCCTACGCCATAAGCGCCCGGATATAGAAGATGAGACGGCGCAAGCACAACATGCGGACAGATTTCAGTAAGTTTAGTATAGCACATTTCCGCCCCATCTCCAACCAAAATTTCAGTTTTCTGACCAATTTCCTCAGCGAGCGACGAGACCGCTATCGCGCGGTCAGGCGTCAGACGCAGGGGCGGCTCCATGCCGCGCAGTTCAAACCTTGCATGATAGACCTGTCCGGCGCGTGCGTCCATGACACAGGAAACAACGCCCGTCATACCGAGCAGGTTCCATGCCATCGCCTCCAGCGTAGACACACCCACGCAGGGCTTGTCCGTTCCAAAGCACAGCCCTTTGACGGTAGCCGCTCCGATGCGGAGTCCGGTAAAGGAACCCGGACCGGCAGCGACTGCAAACCCGTCCAGATCGCAGGGACGAAGTCCCACGTTTTCCAGCACCTGTTCTGCCATCGGAAGCAACGTGCGGCTGTGTGTGAGTCCGCAGTTCTGAAAGGCCGAGGCGAGCACGCGCGTCCCATCCATCAGACAGACTGCCGCAGATACCGCTGACGACTCAAAGCTCAAAATTTTCATACATTCTCCTCGATTTCCAGCTGACGCATCTCCGGTTCCGTTCCATAGGTCAGCTTGACCGATTTATGCGCTTCCGGCAAAAGCGCACCTGCATTTTCACTCCACTCGATGAGCAAAATATGTTTGTCATCCAGATATTCCTCAAAGCCAAGCTCAAACAATGCTTCCGCATCCAGAATGCGATATAGATCGAAATGCACCACGGTCGCATGGGATACGGCATATTCATTGGCAATGGCAAAGGTCGGGCTGGTGACACGTCCCGTATAACCAAGTCCGCGCAGGACACCGCGCGCAAACGCCGTCTTTCCGGCGCCCAGATCGCCGTCCAATGTGACCACATCGCCCGGCACAAGGGCAGCGGCAAATTCCGCGCCTGCCTGTTCGGTCTCTTCTGGGGAATGGGTGATTTTCAGCATAGGACACCTCATCATTTTTTATCTTGTCTTATCATACCACGCAAGCAGGCAATTGACAAGAAAAAGCCTGTATCGACCGACATTTCCAAGCAAAAAAGAACTGCCCGAAGGCAGTTCTTTTGATTTACAGATAAAACGGACGGGTATCCTCCGAGAGATCGAGGATGGGCAGGCTGTATTTCATGCCCTGTGCCATCATATAAATGAGCTGCTGCATCTTATCTTCCAGCAGTGCATCCAGCGTGACGGGCGGCAGTTCACCGCCGAGCCCCTGACCGTGACCGGTTACCGCATTGCGTGCAGCAGGGATCGTGATATCCTGCCCTACGAGCGCGGTGACCTTGCGCACATAGTTCTGGGTCTCCTTGAACGGCGGAACACCGCCATACTTTGCTACATTGCCGCTTCCTGCATTGTATGCTGCAAGCGTCAGTGTGAGATCTCCATCGTATCTGCGGGAAAGATCGGCCAGCTGCTGCGCACCTGCCATAATGTTTTCCTCCGGATCGAATGGATCCTTGACATGGTATTCCTCCACGTTGCAGGGCATGAGCTGCATGATGCCCATCGCACCGGCGTGGGATACACAATTGGG
>JARIAV010000104.1 GCA_029257685.1 Butyricicoccus sp. | reverse complement strand
CTGCGGACGGCTGACCGGCTGCGGCGGTTCGAGAGCGGAAGCGGTCTCGGCAAGGGCAAGCAGCCCTGCGAGATCCAAGCCCTCACACGCGGCATCTGCGAGCAGCTCCAGCCGCTTTTGCAGATCGGGCAGCTCCTGTGCCGTGACCAGCCCCAGATGCCGCTCGGGCAGCTCTGCCTCCGGAACGGGCGGCAGATAGCCGTAAACCGGAACACCGGCGCGTGCGGCAAGGTCGCGGTAAAAGGGATACATCCCCTTCGTGACCCCATTGAGGATCACGCCTTTGATGGTATTGGGTGCAAACTGTACAAACCCCTGGAGCATCGCCGCAAGGGACAACGCCTGCCCCTTGGGACGCACAACGAGCACCGTTGGCGTTCCGGTCGCGCGTGCAACATGCGCCGCCGATGCTTCATCCGTCATGCCCAAGCCGTCATAGTATCCCATCACACCTTCGATCACGCCCACCTTTCCGCCGGACAGATGCGCTGCCAGCAGATCGCGCACCATGCGCTCTTTGAGGAAAAACAGATCGAGATTGTAGGAAGGCAAGCCAAGTGCCTCCCGATGGAACATGGGGTCGATATAATCGGGGCCGCATTTGAACGCGCACAGTGACACGCCCTGCCTCTGCCATGCACGCAGAAGCGCACTCGACACCGTGGTTTTGCCGCATCCGCTCCCCGTTCCTGCGATCAGCAGGCGCGGCTGTTTATGCGTCATTGCTTTTCCCTCCGGCACTGAGCAGGAAGACCGGATTGTTTGCCGTCATCATGGTATAGCTTGCGACCATCCTGCCGCGTGCCGCGCTGATCTGACAGACCTCCAGATTGGCATATCCCAGCTTCTTCATACATTCGAGCGCAAGCCCCATCGTTTCCAGTGCAATGGCACTGACACAGACACGGATGGACGGATTGACGCGCTTCAGGAGCGTCAGGATCTCGGGCAGCTCCCCGCTGCTTCCGCCAATGAATGCGGCATCCGGAATGGGCAGCTCCGGAAAGATCTTGGGTGCGTAGCCATTGACCGGGATCACATTGAACGCCCCCAAAGCCACGCGGTTCTGCGTGATCAGCTCCAGCCCTTCCTCCTTCTGCTCGATGGCATACACCAGCCCATGCTCGGCGTGTCTTGCAAGCTCGACGGAGACCGAGCCCGTCCCTGCACCGATATCATAAACGATATCGGTCGGCTTGATATCGAGCAGGTTGACCGCCGCCCAGCGCACCTCCTGCTTGGTCATGGGCACGCGTCCGCGGAGAAAGCGATCGTCGCGCAGGCTCTCTCTTGCGTCTGCTGCCTGCGGATTCTGGATGAGCAGGACTGCCAGATCACTGGTCGGCAGGGCGGCAAGCTCATGTGCCGTACCTGCCACGATCTTTTCCTCCGCCGCGCCCAGATTCTCGCCCAGAACGACCTGCACTTCAGACAGGCCTGCCACATCGAGATCACGGCAGATGCTCTGCGCGGTATGCTGTCCGCCGGTCAGCACGAATACCTTTTTGTGATAGCTGACCGCCCCCAAAATACTGCCCTCTCTGCCATGCAGGCTCAAAATATGGGCATCATCATAGGGCACGCCGCATTTCGCGCACAGATACTGCATACTGCTCAGTCCGGGCAGGATGTGTACCTCCCCATGCGGCCGCAGGACGGTCTGCAAGCGCAGGGTCAGGCTGAAAAATCCGGTATCTCCCGACATCAGCAGGGCAACGGTCTGCACACCGCACGCGATCGCGTGTTCGCCCATCTCGGTGATCCCAACCGCCGTGATCGGGCACAGCTCAGACAGGCTGTCCGCGATCCGTCTGGGTGCAAGCACCACATCTGCCGCGCACATCGCCGCCCGCGCCTGCGCTGTCAATTCCTCCGGTACGCCCATACCCGCACCAATGATTATAAACTGGCGTTCCATTCCAAACTCCTTTTATGCCTGTAATTCCTGCATCACCTGCTCTGCCGCCTGACAAAATGCCAGAACATCCGCCTCCGTATGGCTGACGTTCACGAACACCGCCTCATACTGCGAGGGGGCGATATACAGCTTGCGTGCCTGCATCCCATGGAAGTATGCACGGAATTGCTCCAAATTCGATTTCTGTGTATCTGCAAAGCACTGCACGGGTGCATCCGTGAAATAGGTGCACAGCAGTGCGCCGCACTGGTTGACCTGCGCCGCGATCCCTGCCTGCTCTGCCGCATGGCGCAGACCCTGTGCCATGCGCTGTGCCTTGTGCGCGATCTCCGTGTAATACTCCGGATGCGCGCGCAGGATCTGCAACTGGGTCAGCCCTGCCGCCATCGCGACCGGATTGCCCGAAAGCGTGCCTGCCTGATAGATCGGGCCGGTCGGCGCGACCTGCGACATCAGTTCCTTTTTGCCGGCATACGCACCGACCGGCATACCACCGCCGATGATCTTGCCAAAGGTCACAAGATCGGCGCGTACTCCAAAGTATTCCTGTGCGCCGCCGCGCGCCAGACGGAAGCCCGTGATGACCTCATCAAAGATGAGCAGTGCGCCATGGCGGTCACACAGGGTGCGCAGTCCCTGCAAAAAGCCTTCCTCCGGTGGGACGACACCCATATTTGCCGCGACCGGCTCTACGATGACTGCTGCGACCGCTCCGGCGTTGGCATCGAACAGCTGCTCGACCGAGGCGAGATCGTTGAACTGCGCCGTGAGCGTATCCGCTGCAACTGCCGCCGGTACGCCCTTGGAATCGGGCGCACCACCCGTCAGCGCACCCGAACCCGCCTTGACCAGCATCGCGTCACTGTGTCCGTGGTAACAGCCCTCGAACTTGATGATCTTATTGCGTCCGGTCACGCCGCGTGCCACGCGCACGGCACTCATGACCGCCTCCGTGCCCGAATTGACCATGCGCACCATATCGATATTGGGCACCATGTCCACGAGCAGCTCTGCCACATCGACCTCGATCGCGGTCGGTGCGCCAAAGGACAAGCCGTTCGCCATCGTTTCCTGCACGGCCTGCAAAACACGCGGGTCACTGTGTCCCAGAATGAGCGGCCCCCAAGAGCCGATAAAGTCTATATATTCGTTGCCGTCCTCGTCCCAGACATGGCTGCCTGCACCGCGCACCAGAAACGGTGGGGTACCGCCGACCGCGCGATAGGCACGCACCGGAGAATTGACGCCTCCCGGCAATACCTTCTGTGCCCGCTCGAACAGGCTCTTTGAGCGTTCCAGTTTCATCATCCGATCTCTCCTTTTGCAATCGCATCTGCAAGCTCACAGGCATAGTAGGTGATGAGGATATCTGCGCCCGCACGGAAAATGCTGACCGCCGATTCACACATGACCCCATGCTCATCAATGAGCCCTGCCTGTGCTGCTGCCTTTATCATAGCATATTCTCCGCTGACTGAATAGGCGGCAATGGGCAGATCGAACTGCTGCCGCGCCTGATAAATGAGATCAAGGTAGCTCAGAGCAGGCTTGACCATCAGGATATCTGCCCCCTCCTGCACATCGAGCGCACATTCACGCATGGCTTCCCGGCTGTTGTGCGGATCCATCTGGTAGGAACGGCGATCGCCGAACGCGGGCGCAGAGCCTGCCGCATCGCGGAACGGGCCATAGAACGAGGAGGCGTATTTCGCCGCATAGGACATGATGGGCACGTTCTGGAAGCCGTTGGCATCGAGCACCTCGCGGATGCGTCCCACGCGTCCGTCCATCATATCGCTGGGCGCGACCATGTCCGCGCCTGCCTGTGCATGGCTCAGTGCGGTTTTGGCGAGCACTTCGAGTGTTTCATCATTGTCCACGTCATGCCCGCACAGGATACCGCAATGCCCATGTGAGGTATATTCACACATACAGACATCGGTAATGATATACATCTCAGGTGCAAGCGCTCGGATCTGGCGGATGCCCTGCTGTACGATGCCGTCTTCCTTCCATGCACCGGAGCCGCAGGCATCCTTTTCATTGGGCAGTCCAAACAGCAGCACGCGTGTGACGCCATGCGCACGCGCACGCGCGACCATGTGGGAAAGCATATCCGGACTATAGTGATACTGCCCTGGCAGGGACGGGATCTCGGTATAAATGCCCGTGCCCTCCTGTATGAAGATCGGCCAGATCAGGCTGTCCGGCGAGATCCTGGTTTCACGCACCATACGGCGCAGCGTATCCGAAGTGCGCAGACGGCGCGGGCGAATCATTTCATGAAGCATTTTCATTTCCCTCCAATAAGCAAGCGATCATACTGTCGATGGTCGCATTCTCTGCGATCCGAACGGACATACCACAGGCACGCGCCTGCTTTGCAGTCTGTTCCCCGATGCAAAGCGCGGTAAAGCGCGTACAGTCCACATTGTCCACGGCTTCCAGAAAGGCGCGCACGGTCGATGCGCTCGTAAACGTCACAACATCGAGCGTCCCTGCCTGCATGGCTTCCTGCAAGACCTCCGCACTGTCCGTCCGGTGTACGATCTCATAGGTCGGCACATCCGCAAAGGGGATCTCTGCCGCACGCAGCAGATCGGTCAGCTCGGGTGCCCCCTGCGCCGCACGCAGGATGAGCACCTTTTCTCCCGGCTGTACCGCCTCGACGAGTGCCTGTCCCAGATGTGCCCCGTCATATACGGATGGCATGAGGTCGGCGCGGATGCCGTACCGTGCCAGTTCCTTTGCCGTTCCGCTCCCGATGACGGCAAACTGCATCCCATAGAGCGCGCGCAGATCCAGCCCTGCCTGCTCTAAGCCCTGTACCATCGCGCCCACGCCTGCGGGACTTGTCAGAACGACCCAGTCCCACGCTTCGGACAGCGTATAGCGCAGCAGCGCACTGTTTTCCAGCGGCACGGTCTCGATGCAGGGACACTCCAGCACATTCGCGCCCAATGCACGCAGCTTTGCCGAAAGCGTGCCTGCGCGCTCCCTGGGGCGCGTGACCGCGATCGTTTTGCCATGCAGGGGAAGTGGTGTGAACCAGTCGAGCGACGCACTGAGCGTACACACCCGACCGACCACGATCAGGGCAGGGCTTTGGATGCCTGCTTCGCGGACGGCGTGTTCCAGCGTCTCCACCGAAGCGATCACCTTTTTCTGGTTGCCCCGTGCGCC